>JABMQG010000113.1 GCA_013203365.1 Planctomycetota bacterium
CGGCTCAATCCGCTTCAGCCTGAGCGTCTACAACACAGATGATGAGATCGACAAGGTCATCGAGGTGATGCCGCCGATCATAAAACGATTGCGGCAGCTCTCGCCGTTCGGGCGCAAAACTCCAGCAGCCAAGACATAGGACCGCAAGCGATTCATTCCATCCCCGGCTGCGCCGGCGGGCGAGGCGGCCTGCGAACTTCCCACGATACCTGCCGAAACGGCCACGATTCAATCCGTTTGGTTGCCAGTGGAAATCAGCAACCACCGTAATTCATTTGAAGCAAAGGCGTTAGGGCCGGCAGAGACCGCCCATTCTATCAAGGCAAGTTGCACCAGCCAATTGTTCTGGTAGAATTATTTTAGAGACGGCATACGTGTAGTATCGGCCGAAGGGCGACAATACACAAATCGAATAGCATTGCAGTTACTGATCAATAGAAAGGGCTTCTTATGGCATTCACGCTGAAACTGGCCGCTAAGGCTCCGGACTTCCATTTGCTTGGCGTAGACGACAAGGAGTACAGTCTGGACAGCTTCAAGCAGGCCAAGATGTTGATCGTGGTCTTCAGTTGCAATCACTGCCCAGCCGTCATCGGCTCGGAGGATCGGATGGTCAAACTATATAAAGACTACAAACCCAAGGGCGTGGAGATGATCGCCATCAACTCCAACGAGGACGTGTTCCACCCCGAGGACTCTTTCGAGAATATGAAGCTTCGCGCCCGCGAAAAGGGGTTTTTATTCCCCTACGTTCGCGACGCTACACAGTCCGCTGCCAAGGCCTACGGTGCCCTACGCACTCCTCACTTCTACGTCTTTGACAAGGATCGCCGCCTGCGCTACACCGGACGTATGGACAACAACCCCTACTCTGCTTCCAAGGCTGACCAGCACGATCTTCGCAACGCGCTGGACGCATTGCTGGCCGGCAAGAAACCCCAGGCAGAGGTGACCAACCCAATCGGCTGCAACGTCAAGTGGCAAGGCAGGGACGCCCACTGGATGCCGCCCGAAGCGTGCGACCTGGTTTAGAGCAGTCTTATTAAGACCCTAACAGCAATGGTGCGTCGCCCCAAGACGCCGCATTCTGTTAGGGGCTCTAAAAGGAAAATGACCACTGAGGACTACGATGATTAAAGGATTGGCCCACATCTGTTTCATAGTACGCGACTTGGAAGCATCCATCCGTTTCTATCGCGACGTGCTCGGCCTGACGCCTGCCTTCGATTTCGTCAATGACCAGGGCCATAGCTTCGGCATCTTACTGCACGCCGGCAAGCGGTGCTTCGTCGAATTGTTCAAAGGTGAGCCCGTACCTCAGACTCCCAACCAGTCATACAGCCACTGCTGCCTGGAGGTCGATGACATCCAGGTAGCCGTTGCCCAACTCCGTGCCAAGGATGTCGAAGTCACCGAGCCCATAATAGGCTCAGACCACAGTTGGCAAGCCTGGCTGAACGACCCCGACGGCAACCGTATCGAGCTGCACGCCTACACCCCGCAGAGCAAACAGGGGCCCTGGCTAAAGTGACAGGCTCTCGCCTAATACTACAACGCTACAAAGGACACCAATGACAAGTGCGTAGGTCTTTCAGCTACACTCCGATGGTGTGCAGCCGGCGTATGGCTCGTTTGTGATGGCTGCGTTGGGCTTTGGCATTGCGCTGCTGCGTGCGAGTCAGCCGCAGGCTGATTCGTTCGGCCAAGCGACGCGAGTAGCTCAGGACGTTCCGCACCTTGACGGGAGGGTTGTTCTTGACCTTCAGTCGCGGCAGCTTGACGGTCTGATGAGGGTGCTGGCTTAGGCGCATGACCACATCATAGAGGCCGTCGAATCGGCCAAGGGCTACCCGTTGCCAGCCCTACAGTGCCACCCGGAGAACTTCTGGGCAACCCCAAGCCGATTTCTTGGCCACGTTCGCCTGGTGCATCGAACAAGCCCGGCGGCGCAGGGGCGCTACTTGATGAAGCGTATCGTCAGGGGGTAGCGATGGAACTGGCCGCGGTTGGCCTTTATGGCGGCCATTATGATCATGACGATGGCGAATATCCCAAGACCCGCCAGTAGGAAGAAACCCACGCAGACGAATGCGAGCAATATGCACGGAATCGCATAGATACTAACGGAGATCTGGAAGTTCAGCGATTCCTTCCCGTGGGTGTCCACCATCGGCATGGTTTCCTTCTTGACCAGCCAGATAACCAGTGGGCCGACGATGTTTCCGAACGGTATGCCGATGTAGCCCGCAAAGGCCGCCAGGTGCGTGAACATCGCCCACATCCGTTCGTCCTTGTTCTGTGGCGGAGGAGGCTCCTGCTCCGGAGCCTCTGGCTGAGGTACGACACTTCCGGCCTGTTCTTCTGTCATGACTTGCCCTTTCTGATTTGACCGACGCGGGCATCTTAGCCGCACCGGGTTCGCCAGTCAAGCATTGTCGGCGCCGTTTGCCGTAGCGTCGATGTGCTTGGCCTCCATCATCGAAACCACACGATGCAATGCAGAGAGATTCTGGGTTTGCTCTCATTCCTCAAGCTTGCCGAATTGTTCGGTAAACTCTCCCTATAGCAGTGGCGGGGCATTGACTACCAACCGTTTGCCATCATCCGTAAGCTAGAGCAATTTAAGGTTGATCTGTCGTATGCCTTCTGGTTGCGGCTGCGGCTGGCTGCGTCAGGCTGCATCGACAACCCCACGGGGTTGCCTGCTTCGCCTTCCTTGCCAG
>JABMQG010000114.1 GCA_013203365.1 Planctomycetota bacterium
TCCTTGCGATCTTGGCGGGCGTATCCGAAATAAGGCATTACAGCCGTGATACGCTCGGCCGAGGCGCGGCGGGCGCAGTCGAGGAAGATCAGCAACTCCATGAACGTCTCGTTGACCGGGTGGCACGTGGGTTGGATGAAGAATACATCCCGGCCTCGCACGTCCTCTTCCAGCTTGACCAGCAGTTCGCCGTCGGGGAAGGCGTCGATCTTCAACTTGCCCAGAGGCATGCCGATGTATTCGCAGATCAGCTTGGCCAGCCCTAGGTTGCCTCGGCCACTGAATATTTTCAAATGGTCCATCTCGATGCCCATGACAAAACAACGCTACCCGGCCAGGACTCGAACCTGGAATAGGAGTACCAAAAACTCCTGTGTTGCCAATTACACCACCGGGTAGTCTTAGTTCCAGTTCCGGTGCACCTGGCAAAAGGGCCGCTGTGCCGCCATCGCTATCGGCCGGCACAAGCACGACTTAAGACCGCGGCCGCGGGCTTTCAGCCGGGAGCTCCGACAAGCGGCCGCGAACTGCTTGCCGGCCCTCCGCAAGGGAGTCGCTCCATGCAGCTGAAAAGCTATGCATTTGCAAGGGGTGGAAGTGTAAGGGCCAACTTGGCGACTGTCAACGGGATTTTTGAGAAGTGATTTTCGAGAAGTTGCACGGTCCGGAAAAACACCAGGTGCGTCCTGCTTTGGCCGGGAGTCAAAAGGTGGAGTGTCAAATCAGGTCGGCCCAGACAAGCGAAACTGAAGCCGGCATCGGGTAATTCGGCAAAGTGCCCGATGCCATTTAGGTGCTCTCACACGCCCAGGCAGGCGGCTAATTCTTCCACGTAGGCCGGGACGTTCTGCCAAACCTCTGTGACGTCCTGCTGGCACAGCCCCAGCTTGGTGAGCATCTCGGCTTCAATCGTCTGATGGTTTGCGGTGAGGGAGAACCCGTCGCCCATGCCACAGGCCATGGTGTCTGCCACGTATACGATGCCCGCTAGGTTGGAACTGCCGGGTAAATCAGGCCAATTGTGGTGATCGGCGACGGTTTGGACCATGCAGTCGGGGAAATGCCACCTTTTGGTCAACCTGGCGCCGGATGTGCTATGGTCGATGCCGAGGATCTCCCTCTCGGCGACAGTCCAGCGGTTATTGCTGCCCATGCAGGCTTGGATGACTTGTGCGAAGTCCTTGGGGGAGACCTGGGCGGCTGCCAACAGGCCGACGTCGTGTATCAGACCGGCAGTGAACACCTCGTCCATGTGCTCCATCTTGGCACGCTGGGCAAGCGCCCGAGCCCCGCTGGCAACACCCAGACAGTGAATCCACAGATCTCGGCCCGACAGCGGGCCGGGAAGCGAGATTCGGCGAAAGACCTGGTCAATGCTCGCGGCTATCGCCAGGTTTTTCACTGCCGTCACGCCAAGCAGGATAACAGCCCTTTCGAGGCTTCCCACTCGCTCCGCTAGCCCGTAGTATGCACTGTTGACCAAACGAAGTAGCTTGCTCGATAGGGCCGGGTCCGCCTTTATCACGCGGTGAAGGTCGGCGGCGCTGGAGGTGGTGCTTTCCACGATGTGGTTGATCTGGTTGACCACCTGAGGCAGTGTGACCAGTTGCTCAACTCGATCGATTTGATCTACAAACACGGTTCAGTACTCGTTTAGTTTTATTCGCCTGGTTTTGGACAGATCCATCTCGGCAAGCACGCTTGCGATTCGCTCGGCGGCGCATCCGTCGCCAAACACACACTTGGCGGACCTCAGTGAGTCGGCAAGACCCTGCTCGCCTTGCAGTCGGCTAATCGCGCTTTCTATAAGGCTCCTTGTCGGGGGCATGTGAATAACATTGGGCGAATGTTCACGCCCTTTCTGCCTATCCCCGATGTCGAGCACAACCGCATCAACCGCCGCCGACTCCACCATTCCGGACGAGCTGTTGCCCACCAACGCCAGGGCACAGCGGATAAGCTGCAAGAATATCGGCCGGTCCACTGTGGGAAGTATCGGCCAGTTGAAGCGCGAACTGAAGTCCTGCAAAACATTAAGAATCGCCCCGCGGCATGGGTCTTTATTGGGCTTGATGCAAACGGCCGTAAGACCGGCATCCACA
>JABMQG010000115.1 GCA_013203365.1 Planctomycetota bacterium
GAACGAGTTGGGCGATAAGATGCTGGCCTCGGCAATCCGCGAGCAGGCGCCCGGCCGACTTTGCCTGGCCGCGGCCGAGCTGCTGGCCCAAGGGCCCATGGTCGCCTCACAGGCCATCCGGTCGGCCCTTGTACGCATGGCGGCGCCCATGGGTCCAATTGGCATGGAACACATCCGGCAAGTGGTCGACTTGCTTGACGCCGACGCCGGGGCGGCCGTCGATTTGCCCGGCGGCGTCCGGGTCTTTCGTCAATTCGATCTGCTGGTGCTGGAATTGGGCCAATCAAGCGGCCATGCCGACGACGCCGAGCCGGTGCCCCTGCCCCTGGGCGGCACGACTCAACTGCCCGACTCAGCCGTCTTGAGCGTAACGATCCGCCCCGGCAACCAGGCCGACCTCGCCCGTTTCCTCATCGGCAAGCCCGCCGACGCCGAGATGCTCGACGCCGACTCGCTGATTGAACCCCTGACCGCAAGGCGTTGGCGCGACGGCGACCGTTTCGTCCCGCTGGGGGCAGGCGGCTCTCAGAAACTGAGCGACTTTTTCTGCTCGGCGAAGGTCCCGCCGGCCGGTCGCCGCGCAGCCTGGATCGTGTGTGATAGATTAGGCCCCATCTGGGTCGCCCCCTACAGAATCGCCCACCGCGCCCGCATCACCCCCGCCACAGGCCGTCTGGCCCTGCTTCGCCTCCAACGCCGGCAGGGGCGGGCCTGAGCCGACAAGGACCCTCAACGGCTTCGGTTTTTTTCTCGCAGGTACTTGTCCATCGCAACGGCGGCTTCCTTGCCGTCGCCCATGGCCAGGATGACCGTTGCGCCGCCGCGAACGATGTCTCCGCCGGCGAAGACGCCGGGAATGGACGTCATGTGGTTGCCGTCGACCACGATGTTGCCCCACTTGTTCAGCTTCAACCGCGTACAGGTCTTGGTCAGCAGCGGGTTGGCGCGCGTGCCAACGGCCACCACCACCAGGTCGGCGGGCAGCTCGAACCGGCTGCCTTCGATCGGCACGGGACGCCGTCGTCCGGACTCGTCCGGCTCGCCCAGTTCCATCTGCTGCAATCGGACGCCACGCACCCAGCCGTCGTCGCCGCCGAGTATCTCCAGCGGGCTGACCAGAAACTTAATCTCCACGCCCTCCTGCTCGGCGTGGCGAACTTCCTCAACGCGGGCGGGCATCTCCACCCGCGTCCGACGGTACGCCAGTATCGCCCTGGCCGAGCCCAACCGGCGGGCCGTGCGCACGGCGTCCATCGCGGTGTTGCCGCCGCCGAAAACCACCGCCGTAGCGCCCCGGGCAATGGGCGTGGGGTTTGATTCGCCCTTCCACGCACCCATCAGGTTCACACGAGTCAGGTACTCGTTGGCCGAGTAGACGCCCTTGAAGTTCTCCCCGGGTACGTTCAGGAACACGGGCAGACCCGCACCGTTGGCGATGAAGCAAGCGTCGAACTCGTCCATGATCTGCTCGACTGTGATCGTCTTGCCGACGATCACGTTGAACTCGATCTTCACGCCCAGGCCCTGGAGATTGGCCACTTCCTCATCGACTATGCCCTTTGGCAGGCGAAACTCCGGTATGCCGTAACGCAACACCCCGCCCGAATCGTGCAAGGCCTCGAAGATCGTCACGGCGTGGCCCATCTTCGCCAGCTCGCCCGCGGCGGTCAGACCGCCCGGACCAGAGCCGACCACGGCCACGCGAAAACCGCTGAGCTCGGCGGCCGGGGTCTTCGCGGCCCCGCCGTTGCTTCGCGCCCAGTCGGCGACGAAACGCTCAATCCAGCCGATGGCGACCGGCTCGCACTTCTTGCCTAGAATGCATTCGGCCTCACATTGCTTCTCCTGCGGGCACACCCGACTGACCACGGCCGGCAGGACATTGTCGGCACTCAGTATTGCCCCGGCCCCGACGAAATCGCCCGCTGCGACCTTCTCCAACAGCTCCGGAATCCGAACCGCCACCGGGCAGCCCTGCACGCACGGACGGGTCTTGCACGACAGACACCGCTTGGCCTCTTCAATAGCCGCCTCCGCCGTCAGGCCCTGGTTCACCTCTTCGAAATTCGTCACCCGCACGGAAGCGTCCTGCTCGGGCATCTTCGTCCGTTCGATTGCCATGCGCTGCTTAGGTGTCAACTTTGGGTTGCTCATCGCACCTGCTGTTCGGTAATTCGCCTCTTCGCGACATCCGCAGACAAATAAAGCGGCTGGGGAAAAAGCGGGCCACGACGAGCCGCACTTCTTCACAAAGCCGCCCCACGCGTCTTACTCTCCTACGGGCAGCATTAGACCTTGGCCTACTGCCCGGCCCGTTTCACCGCCGCATCGAGCCGGCAGTAGTCTTCCTTATACGTGTTCTGCCGGCTTAACAGCTCGTCATAGTTCACCTTGTGCCCGTCGAATTCGGGGCCGTCCACGCAGGCGAATTTCACCTCGCCCCCAACTGTCACCCGGCAGCCGCCGCACATGCCCGTGCCGTCCACCATGATCGGGTTAAGGCTTACGATAGTCCTTATCGCCAGCGGGCGTGTCAGCTCGGAAACCGCCTTCATCATCGGGACCGGGCCGACGGCGTATACCGCTGCCGGACGAGAGCCAGGTGCGGCCAGCAACTCCGCCAGCACGGCCGTCACGAAACCCTTCCTCCCAAGCGATCCGTCCTCCGTGGTCACCAGCACATGAGTGCAAAACTGGCCCAATTCATCGCGGAGGATGACCAACGGCTCGCTCCGGCCGCCTATCACGGCCGTCACCTCGTTCCCGGCCTCGGCCAATGCCTTGGCCAACGGGAACAGCACCGCCGTGCCTACCCCCCCGCCGACGCAAACCACCCGCCCGACCAGCCCGATCGCCGTAGGCTCGCCCAGGGGACCGGCCACATCCTCCAGGCCGCCGCCGCGGGCAGCGACAATATCTTGAGTGCTCGCTCCCACCGCCTGAACGATCAGCGTGATAGTGCCTGCCTTGGCGTCGGCGTCCGCGATCGTCAGCGGAATCCGCTCCCCTTCAGGTGAGGCGCGAACTATCACGAACTGACCCGGCCGGCGCCTGGCCGCCACGCGAGGCGCCACCACCACCAGCCGATGTACCTGAGGTGCTATCTGCTCGTTACTGATCACAGGGAACATTCGACTCTTCCCTCTCTTGTCTTTACGGGCTGTTGCTATCAGCACTTCCGGATTGGTCCGCAAAACTGCATTCTACAAAACCCAACCTTGCCACGGCAAGATTGAAACGCCGGCCGAGAAGATCGGTAACGCCTGAAGCCAAGATTTCCAGATTATTTTTCGTTCGTTTCGCTTGCCTAAAGCGTTTTAAGAGCCCCTAAGTTTGTCTGGCGAGGTGGCACATACCATCTGGTTTGGACAGGAGTTACATTCAGCCCACTGACTTACCTACCGCGGCGACGCGTTCGGCGACACGTTCGGCACCTACTGCGCGGGAGGCCTTGACCAAGACAGTATCTCCGGCGGC
>JABMQG010000116.1 GCA_013203365.1 Planctomycetota bacterium
CGCCGGGATCGGCCCTGAGGACCGGCTGATCATCAAGCGGGCCTTCGCGATCCTGTATAAATCCGGATTAAACGTCTCGCAGGCCGTCGAGCGGATCAAGCGTGAATGTCCATCCGGCCTGGCGCGGGAATTCTGCGCGTTTATTGAAGCCTCCCAGCGCGGCATCTGCCTGGGCCACGGCGGTTCGGATGACGAAGCCGGAGCCAAATGAGGCGTCCGGCGCCTGTCCCGCATGGACATTGCGGAATTTCAGCCCCAGATTGATCTGCCAAAGAACGAACAAGCTTGCCTTAGCTGGAAACCCCGTTGTGTGGCGGTGGACGTTTTGCATCACCGGCGCGGTTTGCCGCGTACGCTGGATACACTGTTGACCGCAGCGGTTTATCTGGTTCGGGCTTCAGCAATAGGTCAAGCATTCGGACCTTCTCTTTGATCATGTCGCCCGCCATCGAGTACCGTCCGTCGATCCGAAGGTTGAAGTCGAGCCATGGGGCCTGCTCGTAGAGCGGGATCGCGTCCAGAGCGTTTCGACGTTCCTCACGGGCCACGGCTTCCATCATGGCTCGGTCACCGGCATCACGCGCGGTCAGGAATTTCGCGGTGTTGGCACAAGCCAGGTTTGTACGATACACCAACTCGACCAGCAACGTCTCCTCCCGAAGATGCAGTTTGTCGAAGTCGGTGTGTACCAGCTCTTGCGCTTGACGCAGACATTCCCACGCGTGGCGCGATTCATCTGCGGCCAGCGTGTATTCGTCAATAAAGATCTGAAGGCCTGTGCGCGTTTCAGACGGCAGTGGCTGGGGCAGACCACACGCCGGGCTGATTTTGTCAATCGCCAGGCAGCTGCGCGCTTCTTCAATGTGTTTGTGGGCGAATGTCTCGCCAGTTTCTTGGAGATAGAACAGAAAGGCGTCGAACACCGAGCTCAATTTCTGTCCGCGGTCAGGAACCAGCGGATGACAGGGGCCAAGGAAGCTCGGACCGATGTAGTAATAATTGAACTGCAATACCGGCAGGTGCCCCATCGCCGTGCTCATGTGCTGCCATGCGGTCAGTACCGCCTCAGCGGCATCCGGTCCGAAATCGCAAATCGCCAGCCGGCGTAGAAATTCTTCAGCCGGCAGCTCTTTCGCGTACGCCGCCCACAGTCCGAGCGACTCGGCCCGCGAGTTGAACATACCGAAGAACAGCCATGACTGGTGCACCCCGACCGGTTTCAGCGCGCGCACGGCTTCCCACTTTTGTGCCAGTCGTTGCATTGCCGGTACGTACGGAAACTGGATAGTCTCCAAGCCTATCCCGGTTTCTGTCTTCACCATTAATGGACGGTCAACCTCGGCTGCGACCCGCGCGATCTGCTGAACGGTGTCGCTTGCCCCGACGAAATCGATGCTGTAGTCCCAAATCGACTTGACGTAGCCCTGCTTGTGATACGACTGGTCTTTGTCTAGTTGGTGAAAAGCTCGCACCCCGGCCGGCAGACGGCGGAACAACTCGTCTCGCTGTGGACAGGCCGCTTGGCTTGCACCCCAATTGTATGCCCACACGGCAACGTATGCCTTCTGATTCGCTCGCTGCACTGCGCGGTAGACGGGCGTAACCGACCTGACAATCACATCCTCCAGGCACTTGGCATCGCAGCGTGGGCAGCGGTGCGCCGCACTTGGCCAGATGCGGCAGTGATAGAACGACTCCGCGTAGACGATCAGGATGGTTCCCGCCAGTTCGGGTACCGATGCAAACAACCGGTAGAACTGCTCTTCCAGGAATGCGAGCACTTTCTCCTCGCTGGTGCATAGGCAGTGGATTTGCTTGCCATCTGTTTGGCGCCCGGCGCCGCGTGTTTCCGGGTGACGGATAAAAACAGGATGATCGTGCCTCAGTTTTGCGGTCACGGGCACGTAGCTGAAGCGGACGCCGTACCGCGCCGCTCGTTGCGCGGCGTCCTTCAGCATGGCAAGATGGCGCTCGGCATCGGGGTGGTTCAGTTCCGGCAACACAACGCTGTTGGTGTAGCACAGCAGGTCGCCATAGATCATCATGCTGTTGACCCCGTAGTGAGCGTACAACCGAAAGCTGTTATCGTCCAGGTACTCCGGAGAGAAGTCGGGTACCGAGTAGTTCCCACCCCAGGGGCCTTGGCTAATCTGAGTCGACCAGGCTGCCCGACGAATCATGCGGCCACGCGGCAGAAACGGTCCCCGCCGCATTCTCATTTCGAATTCCAGCCAGGCAACGCCGGTCCACGCCCCGCTAATGCCACCGGCGCCCACCCCCACGTGAACCGGATCGAAAGTCAGAACGCAATCCCGCTCGGCCCGGGTGGGGTCCGTTTCAAAGCTCACGGTTCTGTCCGCCGAGTCCACGACGTCTATCCCCATGCGTCGCAAGAAATCCGAGACGTCCTCCACAATGAGTTGGTCGACCGCTGGATCGACCGTACATCGCACGTTCCACCGGCCACCCAGGTGGATATCGTTGGGCCCGGGCCGTGCGCGCGGATCCCGCCCCACCGTGCGATGCGGATTCCTGCGTTCGCGCACAAGCGCGCGGCTGTTCATGCTACGAAGTAAGTCCCGAATATATAATGAGTTGTGCATAGCTGAGTTATTTTCAGATTCACTCTTGGCCAATGGCCCAGAAGCTATCCTTCACACGGCCAACATAGTTTATTAGAACAAACTCGGAACATAAAACAATGGGAGTTTATTCTATTTCTGTTGTGTTGACCCAAAATAGACGATAGCCAAGGGAGTAGCAATCCCTGAAAATGAACGAGTTATAAATGGTGCGGTCTGATTGAGAAAGGAGCCGAGTTGGTCTTTTTATGCTTACCCGGTCCAGGTGACAAGATTTTACCTGAATGCAGCAAAGCCACTTTTCATCTTTTGTTCCGGCAATGAGATTGCCTGCCGTGATTATAGGAACAACTCCGTTTTCCGGATTATTCTTCCGTCCACCGCAGAAACACACTGCCGGTCAGTCCGCCGAGATCCGAATTGGACAGGTCCGCAAAATTGGAGCTGTTGACAATTTTGCCCGTCAGCACAGGAACCATCAGGGTTTGACTCAGATTCCCACATCCAGGTTCGTTAAGCCGGCCGCCTTGGCTGCTTTCACCACCTCACTGTATTCCGCACGCGTGATCCTCCGCGCGATCTGCGGATACTCCGATGCCTTGTACATGGGCCGGTATTGCGACATGATATTCAGGTACGTGTCTTGCGGCAGATTTTCGGCAATCCACTTTACTACTTCCACACTGCCGCTGACGCGGTTCGGCATGACAAGATGCCGGATCATCAAGCCCCGGCGCATGATGCCGTCAGCTCCGGGCCTGGCCACGCCGACCTGGCGATGCATCTCTGCGATGGCCTGCTTCGCGACCTCCGGATAACGGCCTGCCCCGGCCGAATATTTCGCCGCTTGCTCGCCATCCCAATACTTGAAATCCGGCAGGTAAATATCCACCACCCCGTGCAGGAA
>JABMQG010000117.1 GCA_013203365.1 Planctomycetota bacterium
GGATAGACGGAGATAACGCCGACGCAAGGGCGATGACTAGCCGTCGGGTCTTCCATCCGAATGGTAATCCTGGTTGAATCATCGAGCAACAAGACCAAAAGCTGCCAGCAGCTTTGTGCGGTACACCTCAGGCGTGAAGAGCTGAGCAGCACGGGCAAGGCTGGCGTTTGCCATAGCCTGCCGCAACTCCGTCAGCATCTTGTCCTCACGCAACGCCGCACGAATCAACCGGGCCTTGAACTGCACCGTAAACCGCCTTCGCTTCCCTGCCATCCGATCGTCTCCTTCGCGGCCCTAGCGGCCGCATCTTACCCGGAGACGATTCCACCTACACCCGCGCCCAGTTCTTGGGGACAAGCTCAGGCAAATCACCGGGCAACAAACCACTATACGGCTGACATAGGATGGTTGCGTTGACGTCGGTAGTGACGGCAGAAAATGCTCTTCTCTTTGCTCCTTGCCCCCATTACACCGTGATTGGCACGCTTCGATCGCCAGTAGAGCTTTCCGTTGCGACGATTATGAGACATTATTAACTCTCCCGTATCCATTCAATTTCCCCAGCAGGGGAAAAGAACAAGCATTTTACCGCCGGTTGACGCTTTGGCAATGGCTTTTCAACCATTTTTCATTTTCTTCAACCAAAAAACCAACCAAAAATCGCCGGCTTTGGCTGTGTGCGTGTGCGCTTTGGTGTTGAGCCAGGCCGGGGCGAGGCCTTATAATCGTCTGTATGAACGAGTTGGAGACAATCGACATCGCGACCCTTGGCCTGATCCACTACCCCGATCCCAGGCTGCGGGAGGTATGCCTGCCGGTGCGAGTGTTCGACGATCGTCTCAAGGCCCTGGTTGCGAGGATGTTTGCCGTCATGTACTCACACAATGGTGTGGGCTTGGCTGCGGCCCAATTGGGCATTGCGTTGCGGCTGTTCGTTGCTAATGCCACGCACCAGTCGGCCGACGAGCGGGTGTACATCAATCCGGAGCTGATCGACAATCGCGGCGCACAGGAAGGCGACGAGGGCTGTCTGAGCTTTCCGGGCATCACCTCCAAGATCAAACGTTACGCGGTTACAACCATTCACGCCCAGGACCTGGCCGGTGGCGTCTTCGAGCAGACCGCCGAGGGACTGCTGGCGAGTATATTCCAGCACGAAAACGACCACCTCTCCGGCCAATTGCTGGTGGACCGGATGTCTGTGGTGGCCAAGATCGCAAATCGCCGTTCGCTCAGGCAGATGGAGGCGACCTACAACAGGTAGTCCATGGCCGGCAAACGAGAAACATCGACCGCACACTCCGACCAGTTACCGCATGCGCCCCGTATTCGAAACCGCAGGGCGTTTGCCGACTACGAGATTTCCGAGCACGTCGAGGCCGGGCTGGTCCTGACAGGCACGGAGGTCAAGAGCCTGCGCGCCGGCAACTGCCAACTCGATGACGCCTATGCACACCTCAGCGATGGGGAGGTGCTGCTCATCGGGGCCGATATTGCCGTGTATCCCCAAGCGGTCGGGGCCCTCCAGCACGAGCCAAAACGCGCGAGAAAGTGCCTGCTGCACAAAAGCCAGATCTTACAACTGCTCAAGTTGACCGCGCAGAAGGGCATGACCGTAATCCCCCTGGCAATCTACTTCCGCAACGGCTACGCCAAGGTCGACCTTGGCCTGGGCAAGGGCAAGCAGTCGCACGATAAGCGGCAAGACGTCAAGAATCGCCAGGCCCAACGCGATATCCAACGCGAGATGAGGCGAAGGCGATAACAAGCCCTTCAAGTTGTCAATGGACGCCCGTCAATTCTATTCCGTTCCTTCAGCCACCCGCACCGGCTGCGGATGGTTCAATTGCAGGGCAGGTGAGTGACCTTTCGTCAGGGCAGGCAGGCCCGTCAGCGAGGCAGACGGGCGCAGGCGAGCGGATGACGGAACATGAATTTCCGAAGCTGCTTGCGCAGTCGGCGGCGCTCGGCAGTGTTAGAGGACGGCGTGTCGCGGAGAAATTGGCGCTTCAGCCAGGGGCGGAAGAAGTGTCTAAACAGCCGGCGGGAGATCCGCCGGAACTTATCGTCGGGGATGGCTGTAAGGTTGACGATGAACTCCGGCACGGCAGCGTAGGTGTATGATTCCCAGTCGAGCGAGGCGCGAACGTCGGCAGGCAGGGCGTCGTAGATGGGCGTGCCGGGCAGTGGATGCAGTTGGGCGGCGCTGATGACTTCAGGGCGGGCCCATCGGCAGAAGCTTACTGTGGCGTCGATGTCACGCTCGGTTTCGCCGGGCAGGCCGATCATGATATCGGCGAAGATCCGCAGGCCGGCCTCGCGCGTGATGCGGACGGCCCGGCGATTGGCTTCAAGGCTGGAGTGCTTGCCCAGGCGGCGGAGCATATCGTCAGAGCCGCTCTCGAAGCCGTACTCGACCTGAATGCAGCCGGCGGCCTTCATTTCGCCGAGCAGTTCGGCATTGGCCTGGTCGACGCGGAGGCAGCCGTCCCATTGGATTTTCTTATGGAGGCCTCGGCTTCGCATGGCCTGGCAGATGGCGATAAGACGATCGCCGTCGGCGCCGAGTGTGTCGTCCTCGAAGCGGATGCCCCGCACGCCGAAGCGTTCTACGGCGTACTGAATGCGGTCGAGCACGCTTTCGACGGAGTGGAACCGCACGCCGAGGCCGGCCGTCAGGTGGCCGGCGCAGAATCGGCAGCGGTTCGTGCAGCCGCGTGATGTGCGGATGTTTGTGGCCGACAGCTCTAAGTAGCGGACCAGCCAGCGGGTCGGGGCGGTGAAGTAGTCCATGGCGAACATGTCGTAATCGATCGCCGGCAGCCGATCGAGGTCCGGCTCGGGGGTGCGAGGTGCTGTGTGTCGGCAGGCGCCGTTTTCGCGATAGAC
This sequence comes from Planctomycetota bacterium, assembly GCA_013203365.1. GTDB lineage: Bacteria > Planctomycetota > Phycisphaerae > SM23-33 > FEN-1343 > JABMQG01. The sequence goes on from JABMQG010000117.1 coordinate 2,890, forward strand.
GATGCCGGCGACGTCCGGGCCCGGCCCGCCGGAGGCCAGCTCGACCATCGTCCGCTCGCCTTCACCGACGGCGACGACGTCGAAATCGGGACAGTCTGCCAGTGTGCGTTGCGGCAAGGCGGTCGGATGCGGCCCCCCCACTATCACCGGGACGTCTTGGCCGCAGACGGCCTTGACTTGCGCGGCGATCCATTCGGCCTCGGGCATGGACGGCGTAACGACTGAAAGGCCGACCATCTCCGGCCGATATTGGCGCAGGAGCTCGAGCAGGGTCGCGTCGGCGGCCTGCCAATTCAGGCCGTAGCGGACGAGCTGCTCCTCGCGAACGTGGACCTTTACTTCGTGGCCGGCGGCCTTGAGTGCGGCAGCGATATAGGCCAGGCCGGTGGGCACCCACACGGACCGCCAGGGCCCTTTCGGGAAGGACGTTCGCGGCGGCACGGGATAGATCAGCAGGATTCTCATCTTCTCTTCAGTAGTTGGCGGAATGCCTGGCGGCGAAGTTTCGTCAGCGGCGGCGGATCGACGACCATCGCCGGCGACAACAGGAAGCGGGCGTATCGGCGGCCGATGATTCGGCCCAGTCGGCTCAGCAGCGGCCGGCACAATGGCTCGCCGAAGACACGGGCGCACAGGTCCAGGCCCGCGGCAAGCGAAAGGGCGGCGCCTGTTCGCGCGGCTGTCTCGGTGAGCCAGTCCTCATCGAGCCCGCCCGCCACGCCGAGGGCGGCCTGGCGGAGGTCGCAGAGAAGCTGAAGGCGGTTGAACGCGTGGCTCGTCGCACCGTGCACCGCGGCAATCAGCAGCAGCGACGAGGCCGTCGGCCTACCGTGGAGGCTGGGGCCGTCGAGTTGGAGGTTTTCGAAGCGGACGGACACGCCGCGCCGAAGCGTGGGCGAGTTGACCAGATTCCAGTGGACCTCGACCTTCTCGACGGGCCGGTCCGGATGGCACCAGGTCTGCTCGCCGTAGCCGACGGCATATCTTCGGCCGTGGGGTTCGTTAAGTGCGTAGCCCACAGACGTGAGGGTCTCGGCGACGTCATCGGCGGCTGATAGCGGCACCATCAGGTCAAGGTCGGTGAACAGCCGCAGGGCGGAATTGGCGTATAGGCGATCGGCGAACTCAGGCCCCTTCAGGACGACGTGCGGGATGCCGCGTGCGTTGAGGACGGCTGCGATTTCGCCCAGGCGTGCCCGCAGCAGCAAGGTGAAGCCGGTCTGTCTGACGAGGTGGGGTTTCCATGCCAACACGGGGCCGTCGAGGTCTTCTTCGGCGGCGCAGTCTGCAACAACGCGATGAAGGGCGAACCGCCCGGCAGCCTGGCGAATGTTGGCAAGCGCAGCCGGGAGTACACCATGCCATCGGGCGCGGTCGAATACCGTGTCGAGTTGAGCGAGCCGTAACGGTCCGCCGGGCAGCCGTTCGACGCCATCCGGCCGGGCGAGGTTCGGCAGCCAGGTTTTTAATGCCGAGACCATATGTTCTTCAGTTCCGCAGGAGTGTTGCCACGGTTTCGTACAGTCGATCCAGTTCCGGCCCGACGCTCAGGCGATAGCACCGACTTGCCCGCACCAACTGAGCCAAGGCGGCGAAGCTTTCGCGTGCCCTGGCCGTGGCCAGGCCGGAAGCGGCACGGACGTTCTGCCGGGCCAGTTCGGCAATTGCGGCAAGAGCGTCCACAGGCTGGGCGGCATGGGCATGATCGTTCCTCGGCTGGAGGAAGAGCAGAATTCCCGGCCGGGTGGTCTGTTTCGGGTTTGCGCCGGGCAGTCGTTCAAGGTCGATGAGGAACTCCTCCGTGCTGGCGAGGGCCTTTCGTAGGGGCAGGTCGGCCAGCCAGGCCAGCAGCCCCAACGTTCGCCTGTGAACCTTGCACGGCCGGGGCAGGCCCCAGATCGACAGGCCGACCGAAGGTGTCCCGCGCCTGATGAAGGCGGCGTCGTCCGTCAGCAGAGGCAGACCCGCCCTGGCCAGCGCCAGGGCAGCGGTGGTCTTTCCCGTGCCGCTTTTGCCGACGAGCATGACGGCCTTGGTCTGGTCGGTTGCCGTCTCCGCAAGTACGGCTGCGTGGACAACGTGGTGGCCCGCTTGGGCGAGCAGCTCGCACAGCATCGGCGTGATGGCTCCCTGGTTGAGGCAGTCCTCCATGCCCGCGACGACCGTGATGTCAATCCGGCGGCGGCTGGGGGCCAGGCGGGCACATGCCCGGCCCGGCAGAAGGATGAGCAGTGAGGCGCCGGCCCGGTAGTGCCGGGCCTCAAAGCCGGCCGGCAGGAGGCCTTGCCACGACAGGGACATTCCGCTTGTATCCGGCTCGGTGAGCCGCTCAACCGACTCCAGGCGAACGGTGACGTCGGCTTGGGCGGCCAGGTCGACGGCGAGCGGGGCGATAGCGGCTGCAAACGCGTCGGCGAGCGCGCGGTCCGTTGTCTCGGCGCGTA
>JABMQG010000118.1 GCA_013203365.1 Planctomycetota bacterium
GCCCAGTTGTCGATCAGCCACAGCGCGCTGCGCGAGTTGGTGGAACGCGAAGGTCGGCGGGCCGATCGCGCGATTCGTGAAGCCCAGTACGGTCCGGACTGGACGGCGGCCGATTGCACCGATCAGACGGTGATCACGGGCGCCGATGGGGTGATGGTTCCGGTGGTGACCGAGGAACAAAAACGCAAACGCCGCGTCACCGAGGCCCGCAAGCGTCAGCAAAAAGGCCGCAAGAGCACCGCTCAAGCGGGCCGGCCAAAATCCGGCACAGACGGCCCGTACAAGGAGTTCAAACTCGTCTCGTTCTACGATCCCGACAAGTCCGACAAGTCCCACAAGTACGCTGTGGCCACCTGTGGCGATCACGCGGCCCTGGGCCGCATCATGCGTCGCGAGGCGGGCAAACTCCAGATCGATCAGGCCCGGCACAAGTACTCGGTGACCGACGGGGCCGAGTGGATCGCCAAACAGTATGCCACGCAGTTGCCGATGCTCGACCAGAACATCCTGGACTACTACCACCTGCGCGAACACGTCGTCTTGGCCAGCCAGGTGCTCTATGGCGAAGGGACGGCCGCGAGCCATGCCTGGCGCGAGGAGATGATGGGCACCGTGTGGAATCAAGGCTCGCTGGTGATGCTGGACCGATTGGCCAACTATCTGCGGCGGCATCCCTCCGGCCCCAAGCATGAGGCCCTGCGTTCGTTGCGGGAGTATGTCGCCAAACGGGTGAACATGACGGACTATCCCAGCTTCCGGCAGACCGGCTATGACTGCGGCAGCGGCCCGACGGAATCCTTCTGCGGAACCCTCACCGCCCGGCTCAAAGGCCGCGGCATGCACTGGGACAAGGACAACGCCCAGGCCCTAATGGCCCTGAGCAGCCTGTACTACTCCAACCTGTGGCAGCACTACTGGTCCCAGCAACGAGCCGCCTGAACCCCCGCCAGAAAAGAATGTCGCTCACCGCTGGCCGGCGTCCGTCGGTCCAGGGTCATGTGCCGGCGTAGATGGTTGAAATGCGTGAAGTATTGCCCCAGCCAAAGCCGGGCCTCCAAGCGCCGGGGGTGTAAAGGGCGGGCAGGGCGCAGGCTATATTTTGCTCAGTTTCACCTGCGATTGGAGCTGTTGCATGATGGCGGGGTCGAACGCGGCGACGACGGAGGTGCAGGCGCTGGCTGCGGCGCAGGCGCAGGCGTCTGACAGTGCTTGCTCGATCGGCAGGTGGCGCCACAGGCCGGCTATGAACGCGCCTAGGAGGGCGTCGCCGCAGCCTACGGTGTTGAGCAGTAGGCCGGCGGGCAGGTCCACTTGGGCATGCAGCACTTGGCGGTCGGTGAACAGGAAGGCGCCTTCGCCGCCGGAGGAAAGCAGGACGTTTTGTTTATCGCATTTTCTGGCTTGCCGACCGGCCGCCAGGATTTGTGCGGTGTCGGCGGTGTCGGCGGTGTTGTGGAGTTCCAGGCCGAGCAGTTGGGCCAGCTCGGTTCGATTCGGTTTGATGAGCCATAATGGCATGTCCCGCATTGCTGCCAGTGCCGGTCCGCTGGTATCGACGGCGACACGGGCACCGGCGGCGGCGGAGATTCGGACCAGTCGGGCCAGGTCGTCGGGTGTCAGGCCCGGCGGGAGGGAGCCGGCGAATATCACGATCGATCCGATGGTGCTGAGGCGGGTGAGTTTGTCGGCTAGGGCCGACAATGCCTGTTCGTTGACGGCCAGGCCGACGTCGCGGACGTGGGTTTCCTGCCCACGGCTGGGGTCGACGATGGTGACGTTTTCGCGCGTTCGGCCGGCGAGCGTGACGAATTCGTCGGTTATCATTGGCCCGGTCAGAAGATGCTCGAAATTGAATCGGTTTTGCGCCCCCATGAAGCCGGTTGCTGTGCTTGGCACGTTCAGGTTGGCCAGGACCCGGGAGACGTTTACGGCCTTGCCGCCTGGCGTTCGCATTAATTCACGGCCGACTTGGTGTTCGCCGATGGTGAAGTTATCCACCTCGATGATGCGGTCGATCGAGGGGTTCAGGCAGACGGTCACTATTTGTTGATGGGACGTTGGCAGAGCCTGCATCCATTCTCGCAGTCGTAATGGTCGGGGCGGCGCCGAACAGCCTCACGGCAGCGGATGCGCCGGAACAATCATCAGTCCTCAGTCATTTTCCGTGACGGCCGGGACGGCGTGCCGGTCGGTTAGTTTGCCGGAATCGTGCAGCTGGTCTGCGTGCGAGAGGTACTTGCCGACTGGCGATTCGGCTCGATCAGCTTGGCCGGCGATGAAGGCTTCGAGTTTTTCCTTGGCCACCGCGTCGGTGAATTGCTTGGGCGGGTGTTTCATCGTGTATGCGCTGACGACCTCCAGTGGCCCGGCCAGCCCTCGCCGGCGAGCCAGCTTGCATGTTCGGATCGCGTCGATCGTTTCACCGGCGGAGTTGGGCGAATCTTCCACGCTGAGACGGGCTTCCAGGTTCAATGGGGCCCCGCCGAAGCCGCGGGCCTCGATACGAAGGAAGCAGATCTTGTTGTCCTTCTGCCAGGGGACGTAATCGGCTGGTCCTATGTGGACCTGGTCTTCTGGTAGCGGTTTGGACAAC
>JABMQG010000119.1 GCA_013203365.1 Planctomycetota bacterium
GAATTATCCTTGGCCTGCTTGAACAGATCGCGCACGCGTGAGGCGCCAACCCCCACGAACATTTCTACGAAGTCGCTGCCGGAGATGCTGAAGAACGGTACTTCGGCCTCTCCGGCTATGGCCTTGGCCAGCAGTGTTTTGCCGCAGCCCGGCTCGCCCACCAGCAGGACGCCCCGTGGTACACGGGCCCCCAATCGCTGAAAACGCTTGGGGCTGCGCAGGAATTCGATTATCTCGGCAACCTCTTCCTTGGCCTCTTCAATCCCGGCGACGTCTTCGAAGGTGACGTTTGTGTGCTCCTTTGTGGTTATCCGGTGTTTGCTCCGCCCGAAGTTGCCCAGCAACCCGCCTCCTCCGCTCGCCCCGCGCAGCTGCCGAATGAAGAAGAAGTAAATCAGCATGAAAATGACCACCCAGATCAGCAGTTGGGGGAGGAAAGCCCACCATCCGTCGCCGGTTCTGTAGGTGAGCTCGAGGCCGGGCTTCTCGACCTTTTCCTGGAACTTCTCGTCTGTGGCATAGGCGTAGTCCAGCCGAAACTTCGTCGAATCCCTGGCGTCTCGCCCGGGAATGTCCTTGCGGAGTTCGCCTTCAATAGAGCGGTCCCGGACCACGATTCTTTCAACTTGTCCATTTTCGACGTAGGTCCAGAACTGGTCAGCGGTGATCTCGGTGCGTTTCTGCATATTCTGGTAGACCACCGTCATAAGCAGCAGCCCCAGGCCGATGAAGACCACCCAGCCTATCAGGGAGCGGTTGAACTTAACTGGCGGAGGTCCGTCGCCGCTGCTGGGGTTGTCCCCGGGTTTTCTGGGAGGAATCTGGTCAGGCATTACCCGTTTCCATATAAGAAAAAAGTCCAACGGCGTGAACACCCGTGTTCAGCCGATTGTGCCGGCGTACCGTCGAATCCGAGTTCCGCCGGCCCACGACACGAAAAACCCCATTTACATTGTCAACTCGGCAAAAGGCCGGACTCGCGCGTTGCACCTCTACGTTTTCAACCGGCAACCGGCTTTGCCGAACTTCATTGTTTCTTATCGGCCAAGCGTCTTGCCTACCACGGCTTTTCCATGGTTTCTACGATCAGCTGTGCCAAGTGGTTGACGGCATCTGCCGAGCCTAGGGAAAAATCCTCCGCAAGCGCACCTGCGGGGTAGTAGACACCGGCGGCGCGAAATCCCTTCTTTTGGACGAGAATCTCGCCCGTCCGCTGGTCTGTCCAAGTGAAGTCCACCACTATGCGCAGTTCCACGTCGCGTGGGGTGCCCTGGCTGGGGTTAAAGCTCAGCACCCTCTGAGTGACCGCAACAATTGTGCCTTCTAGCATCGTGTCGGCTATGGACTTATCGGCCACCTTGTACGGGCTGTCCAGTTCAATTCGTTTGACCAAAGCCTCGGTCAGTTGCTGTTCCAGATCCCTCCTGTACACCTTGTCGCCGCGCCGCCAGATGGGCACAGCCACAGTCTTGATATCCTGGCGGTATAGCCCGGTTTCGAACGAATAGCCCTTGTATGGGTCCGACGAACAGCCCTGTGCGAACATCAATGCGGCCGAGAATAGCGCCCCGCAAATGAATAACTTCCCAGCAATAAAGAAGTTGCGTTTCATCCGGCACCCACCTTATTTGTCACGGCACCACCTTGGGCCTGGTTGGGATCCGCCGGGGCCAACGAGCTGAGGGCCGCAGCACTTTTTTCGGCCCAAATAGTGCCCGGGTACAATTGCACCACTTGGCGATAGTAGAACGCCGCCGGTATTTTTCGGCCTGTGCGGGCGTAGAACCGCCCGGTCTCGTAGTCCTTTCGGGCCTTGGCCTGTTCGATTTCCACCAATGCGGCGGCGGCTTCCTTCGCGCCGTCAGAGTGCGGGTAACGGGTAAGAAAGGCCTTGTATCGCTGCTCGGCCTCCACCAAGGGTGTGTCGTCGTAGGCGACGCCGGCGAAACTGGCGTAGACGGCCCGGGTCGCCTGCAACTCAGCCTGCTCCGTCAGATACCTACCGGCGAACATCTCCCGATACCGGTCGTAGGCCTGTGTGGCCTCGGCCCATCGGCGCCGGCCATAAAGGTAGTCAGCCACATTCATTATGCTCTCGCTGGCCAATTTCGTCCCGGGCACACGCTCGGCGATGCGCTCGTGGATCGTCATACCGTCGTCTTCGGCGCTTACGCGGAAGATACCCAATACCCAACGCTTCTTGCCGGCCAGGAAGGCATCGGCAATCTCTGCCTCGCGAGCTAATGCTCGGTCCAAGAGCTTGCCCATCGGGAAGCGGGCAATCTGCTTCTCGTACAATCCAAACGCCTTCCAGTATTTATTGCGTGCCATCTGTGCGTCACCTGCCAAGCAC
>JABMQG010000007.1 GCA_013203365.1 Planctomycetota bacterium
GCTTGATGAACGTTTCCTCGATCGCACCGACGACTTCACTGATCTCGTCGCCGGTTATGAACCGGGCCATATCGACAATGTGTGCGTTCAGATCACCGTGTGCGCCGGAACCTGCCAGCTTGCCTTTGAAGCGCCAGAGCAGCGGCGTGTCGGGCCCGCCCCAGTCCTGGAGGTAGGCAGCTCGAACGTGATATATGCGCCCGAGCCTGCCCTGGCTGACCAACCGGTGCGCCAGCGCCACGGCCGGACACCTTCGATAGTTGTACCAGACAAACGTTCTGCACTTGCGTGCCTTGCGTGCGGCCTTGAACATGGTACGTGCGTCATCGAGGGTACCTGCCAACGGTTTCTCACACGCCACGTGCTTGCCCGCCTCCAGAGCGGCGACGGCCTGCTCGCAGTGCATGTGGTTCGGAGTGGCCACGTCCACCAGGTCAATATCGCCGGACTGGACCACGTCGCGCCAACGTGTCGTCCAGTTGCGCCAGCCCCACCGCTTGGCAAACGGCTCCAGTTCCGCCGCATTGCGTGCGGCGATCGTATGCATCACCGGCTGACGTGGCAACTCAAAGTACTTCGCCACTTTCAGATAGGCGTTCGAATGCGTTCGGCCCATGAACTTGGCGCCGACCAACGCTACATTGACTGGCTTGCTGGACATTTGATAGTCTCTTTCGCAAACACTCCGATATGTAATCGCGCCAAAAGGCGGCGGGCTACTTGATCTTGTACCGGCTGCCTCTGACCTTCTTGTCGCCAACACGAATCAGCTTGCCGGCCTTGACCAGGTTGCTCAACGCATTGTCCGCCTTGCCGGACCTACCTTCCTTCGCCCAATGTGCGTTGACTTCGGCTGTGGTCGGGCTCTTGCGAGCCTTCACAAACGCCAGCACCGAAACATCGCCGCTAACGGCGAACTTACGTCGCTTGCGACGCCCAGCCTTGCGACCGGCGGCAACCTTCTTGCTGCTACCTTTGGGTCGACCCGGCCCACGACGCGACTTACCCGGCTTGACACCCAGATCGGCGAACGTCTTGTCAATCTGGGCGATTCTGGCCACGCACCCGGCGCGTTCGCTGACAAGTGCCTTGATTGCGTTCTTGAGTGCCACATCGCTTGACTCGGCCATATCCAGTCTCCTTTTTTCATCCGGCCGGCTGAGAGTATGTAGCCGGCTCTGCAAGAGTAGTCGTCAACCAAACAGTTAATACTCCCCGGATTCGCCCCCGGATCGGCCCCCGGATCGGCCCCCTTTCGCACTGGTGCGAACAGCATAAAGCACGCTCGCCGCAATCGCGTCCGGCAGTATACCAGAAATACGATGCGTTTTCCGGAGTAATATTGCCACAAGCGCCTGTGCAGCCGGACTGGTCACGTCCGAGGGCTACTACATCGCAATGATTCGCCTGATAGATTCAGCAGTCTCAGCCAAAGGAGCATCGGATGGCGGCACCTCACTTATCATCGGGCCGTCATAGCCGATAGCACGCAACTCGACGTTCACGGCTGCGTAATCCACGTCGCCAGCCAACAGAGCGGGCCAACTCCCGTTGAGCGCATTGCCCTTCCAATCCTTCATATGAACCATCTTCACGTGCTGTCCCAGTATTCGGACCCAATGATGGGGGTATTGGAATACGGCCATGTTGCCCGGATCGAAGTAGAACCCGACGCGATCGCTGCCGACCTGGTCAAGCATATTCCGCATTTCGATCGGACTGAACAGAAAGCCGTTCCAAACAAGTTCGATAGCCAGTGTCACGCCGAGTTGCTCGGCTATTGGAGCAAGTTTCTTGAGGGAGTCGATGGCGTTCTGATAAGCATCGTCGTAGAACAGGTCTGGCCGCTGAGCGCCGAGTGTGTGTAGAGTGCATCCTATCCCCATCTTCGCCGCAGCAGCCAGGCCGATTGCGGTTTCGTCGATGCTCTTTTGTTGCGCTTCGCCGGAATCCAGCATGTTGCCTGTACACTGCAGGTGTACCATGGAGACGAGTTTTACACCGGCGTCGTCGGCCTGATCGACGATGCGCGCCAGCGAATCATCGTCGGACGCAAGTGTCAGTTCGCCGCTGTCTTTCATGCATAGCTCGACGACCTCGTAGCCGGCGGCGGCAGACTGGGCGAAGAACTCAGACATGGACAGGTCAGGCACGACTAGATGGCTAATTCCTATCTGCATTGGATTGATTCCGTATTGGTGTCAGGGCGGCATCAAGCTTTTGTACGGATCGTCAACATTTACCAGACTACTGTTCGTGCTGTGCCTTTGATTCCGGCCTTTAGGATCGCCTCGGCAGACGCGACCGCCTTGATCGCCTCTGTACCGGGCGAGAGGCATTTGGTTTTGCCATCGACACAGTCCAGGAAATGGCGTGCCTGCGTGACGTACATATCCTTCCTGGTAAAACGGATCGACCTTGCCTTGCGCGTTCGCCTGTTGATCACGTGATAGTAGCCGTACTTAGTCTGGTCAAGTCCCTTTTCGGCCGGGTCGGCGGGGCCTTGCAGTATCCCGCCTCCGGGCCCGACAAAGTCAAAGAGGCTGCCTCCCGCGACGGTCCCCCACGACCATGAGAGCATAAGCTGACTCCCGGACGTGTAGCGTATGACCGCCGAGGCGGTATCAACGCAGGAGTCATTGGTAAGCTTTATAGAACTTGCCACGACACTGACCGGGTCGCCAAAGATCAGGTTGGCAAAGTCCTGGTTGTGGACCGCGCCGTCCATCAAAGGCCCGTCACCGAGTTTGTCATCCATAAACCAGGCCGCCTTGGGGCCGTAGCTCGCCATGGCGTGGCGCCAGAGTACGGGCTGACCGATCTTCCCGCCCTGTATGATTCTGGCGAAGGCCCCCCAATCGGCGTCGAAGCGTCGACACTGAGCGACCATGAGCACTTTCCCTGTCTGCGCAGCGACCTCGTTCATTCGCC
>JABMQG010000120.1 GCA_013203365.1 Planctomycetota bacterium
GCGACGCGCTCGGGCTGAGGGTTGGCGACGAAGTCAAACTCTGGTACGAGGATCGGCACGGGCCAACCGTCTTGCCGTCGGCCGAGGCACCTGCCGAATAAGATCGTTACCTGACCAATACTTTTTCTTTTTCTGCACCGGAAGATACCTATGACCGACAAAGTGGACGTTTCTCATCGAAGCGACCGGCTTCGCCGCACCGACCAGAGGTGCCTATGGCACCCGTTTACACCAATGCGGCTGTGGTTGGCGGATGAGCCTGTGGTGATCGAGCGTGGCGAGGGGTTCTGGCTTATCGACACGGACGGACGACGATACATCGACGGCGTCTCTAGCCTGTGGTGCAACGTACATGGGCATCGGGTGGAGCAACTCGACGAAGCCATCCGTGGTCAGCTCGACAAGATCGCACACAGCACCTTGCTGGGACTGGCCTGCGATGTGAGCATCGAACTAGCCGAGGCCCTGCTGCCCGTTGCCTCGATCGGCGGAGAATTGACCCGGGTGTTCTACAGCGACTCAGGCAGCGAGGCGGTCGAGATCGCCCTCAAGATAGCCTATCAGTATTGGCAAAACAAAGGCCAGCCCAAGCGGAGGCGTTTCATCGCCCTTCGCGAAGGCTACCACGGCGATACGGTCGGATCGGTAAGCCTGGGCGGGATCGACCTGTTCCACAAGATATATCACCCGCTGCTGTTCGAGACGATCTTCGTCGATTCACCCTGCCCGCAGTTTCACCCGGCCGGCGAAAACGCCGGGGAGGCGGTGCTGGATCAACTCGACGTGGTGATGCGGACGCATCGGGGTGAAATATGCGCGGTGACCGTCGAGCCGCTCATCCAGGGCGCTGGTGGCATGCTGACACATGCCCGGGGCTTCCTGCAAGGGCTGCGAGAGCTCACCCGGCGCCATGACGTGCTACTCATCGCCGATGAGGTTGCCACCGGCTTTGGCCGGACGGGCAGGATGTTCGCCTGCCATCACGAAGGAGTCGCCTGCGACCTGATGTGCATGGCCAAGGGCCTGACCGGCGGGTACCTGCCGTTGGCTGCAACATTGACTACGGAGGAAATCTTCGAAGCCTTCCTCGGCGAGCCCACCGAGGGCAAGACGTTCTACCACGGTCATACCTACACCGGTAACGCCCTGGCATGCGCCGTGGCCCTGGCCAGCCTGAAGCGATTCCAGACCGAGCGGGTAATCGAACGAATGGCACCTAAGATTGACTTGATCACCCGCCGGCTTGCCGAGATGCGGCCTTTGCCGAACGTAGCCCGAACGCGCCAGTGCGGGTTCATGGTCGGAATCGACCTGGCAAGGGCCGACGGCAAACCGTTTGACCTGGCCGCGCGCACAGGGGCGGCAGTCTGCCAAGCCGCACGCAGATGCGGCATCATTATCCGCCCGCTGGGCGATACGGTCGTGCTCATGCCGGCCCCGGCAATGGACGCCGAGACGCTCGATCGGCTGCTGGCCGGTGTAACCGAGACAATCGATGCCTTTTTTTAGCGTCCCTAACAGCAATAAGGCGTCGCCCCAAGGCGTAGCATCGGCTCGGCTGGCAAGGGGCGCGAAGCAGGCAACCCTAGCCTTTCTTGCCGATGCCCCCTGAAGACGCCAGATGACCTGAAAGCAAGCCAATGGCAGGGGCATTCTGTTAGGGGCTCTTTGTTCATTCAATCAATCCAAAACCGACCTGGTCATATAATACGCAGGAACTGTCTTGCGGTTTGGTTAGAACTCCAAACACACGGCCGCGTGAATATCCAGACGCGGCAGCACGGCGCGCACAAGGCCGTCGGCGTAGTCAAATTGGAGCGGCTTTTTATCTGGGATAAGCTTAACCGAAACAGGCTTGGCCGGTGCCGCGACGGCAAAAGGAATGTCGAAAAGCGGTCGGGTCTGCTCAATTATGTGATAGTGGTCGCCGTGCCAGAAATCGTCTTCGCTGCCGGCACCGTGATTTAGACAAGCCTGCACCATGTGGAGTATGAGATTCCCGCCGACGGTCATCAAGTTGGTTTCCACCCATGGGGGAGCCTGCACCTGCATGGGGTTGGGCGACAGCAGTTCCAGCGCCGCTATGAGCAGGTCCCTCACCCATGGAAACGAATGGGCCCAGTACGCCTGCCCCAACGAACCAGCAATCAGTATGACCTTGCCCTTGCCGAAGTTGTTTATCGTCATGGCAGGCCCACTGGCTGATCTCTTTGGCGGCAGGACACTCGTGCGGAAGCTGATGCCCTTGGCGAGGTTCCATTCGTCGATGGGATCGATCAGGGAACACAAGACGGTGCCGGTGGTAGCGGTAAAACGCACGGGCCTTTCATGGACTAATAGCGGGGTCTGGGTGGCGTTTTCTATGGCTAGCTTGCCGTCCAAGGCCACGTAGAATGCCGAATATGGCGATGGTGCGACATCTTTTACCCCCAGCGCCTCGCAAAGCACACCGGCCTGGCCGGCGAGCAGATCGTTGCCCTCGATGATCGCATGCCCGCCTGCCCGAATCCATTCCACGAGCTTTTCCCATCGCTTGGGCTTCCACAGCTTCTCGGGAGAGGGGACAAGAAGAACCTTATACTTCGCGGGTTCTTCAGCCAACAGATCCAGACCTGATTCATCGAGAATATCGAACTGCTTATGTGCCTCAATCAGTGCCTTGGCGATCCCTTCAACCGGGGGCTTCGTCACAGGTTCGTCATCGGCGAGGACGGCGGTGTGAGTAACCGCCTTGGCGCCGATAGTCCATGGGTCCAGGGCCTCGGCGGCTTTGAAAACGGTTCGGAGTCGGCGGTAGGTTTCCGGCTCGAGCGAACCCCACGGCCGAAGGTAATCCCCGACCATCATTTGCATCCCGTGTGATAACGACGTAAGGGCCTCGGTATGTGTCATGGCCTGGGGCTTGGTGGTTAGCTCTCCCCAGCATCCGATGAAGGCGTACTGGCCGGCCAGCGTGGGCACGCCGGTCGTGCGGCGGTGGCGCGCTATTATCCCGCTGCCAAGATAGCCTATGTCCTTGAAAATCCAGTGGACCGAAGTCTCGTAGAGGCTCAGGTCGAAGAGCTTGGAATTGGCCTTGTCGAGGTCTTTGTCCCACGGTATCGACCGGATTCCGCTGACGAGCAATGTCTCGGGCAATATCGCTTTCACAAAGTCGCGAACCTGACTGTAAAAGTCGAAAAGCATGCGCGTTCTCACCATTGTCCAGGGTCGAGGGTCTTCGGCGAGGGCGTTCAGGTCCATCTCGCAGCCGTGGTAGGCCTTGAATTTCGCCTTGCATTCCGGGCAGGGGCACGGCTCGGCGACGCCCATGGTATCAAAGAACAGCCCGTCCGGGCGATACCGCTCGCATATCTCGCGGAGTTGGGGCAGCATCATCTTATCCAAATACTCCTGGTGGATGCCAACGTTCAACCAAGGATACGGTTTGGGCGGATGAAGGCATGCCGGGTTCTGGTTTTGCCACTGCGGGTACGTGCGGGCGGCATAATCGTCGGACAGCACGGAATAGTAAACAAGCAACGGTAGCCCGCGCCGGCGTGCCTCGGCCACGATATCGCCCGTGAAATCTCCTTTCACGTAACTGAGCCGGTGCCCAACATCTGTCGGATAGTAGCAGTTGCCCCAGTGGTCCTTGGCGAAGAAAGACAGCATTTGGGCGCCGGCCTTGATTGCCGTGTCTACTATTTCCGAAGGCGACCAGCGATAGAACATTTCATTTTCGCCGGCATCCCATTCGGGATAATGGGCGTCGATAAAGACGAATCGGTTGAGCTTGTGCACGTCGAGTTTCATCATGCTTCTCCCAGTAGGTTATGGAAACCGAGCCTGCCGCCCTCGGGCAAGCGATTGTGTGCGCCGGCTATGAGCCTTCGATGTATATGTCGCGAAACTTGATAACTCCCTTGCACTCTCGCAGACCAAAGAAGAACGCCACCCGTGTCGCCCCTTCTGGCGCCACAACTTCGCCGTCGGCTGCGGACCAGGGATAGCTTCCTTGACTCGGCAGTTTTTCGTGGGTTTTCCCCTGGTCATCGATGCCCCACAAATAATGGCGAACGATGTTCTGTCCGGTGTCGTTGGTCCACCTCACGAAGACAACAGGGCCGCTGGCTGGTTTGCCGGCAATCGGTTCGAGGCCCTCGGCGAGGGATCGCCAGTGAACCTTGTACCTAGTCCCTGGCACGGTTGGCAACGACGGGCTCCACCAGCCTTCTCCCAAGGGGTGCATTTTCTCTGGAACAACACCCTCTATGCTGATACCCCAACGTTTCTCCTCAACGCCCTCGTGCTCTTTCACGAGCGACCCATCCGGTGCCGCCAGCCTTACGGCGATAATGCCGGCTACGTAAGACCCACCCGCAGCCCACAGGGGAGGCATGGCGGGATACGAAGTCTTGATTATCCCGCCGGTCATGCTCCACGGGCTCTCGACGCCCACACCAAGTGACAGCCCGTCTCCGTCCCCTTGCCGCCAGAAGTAAGGCCGATTGGCGTACCCGCTGACTCCCGACGGGGACGCTCGCACCAATGTGGGATTGGCTACCATGGGTACCAGCAAGTCCGGTGTGCTGCTGTGAGGGACGCGGAATTTCACTAGCTGTATCTCGTCTTCGGTAAACTCGCCGACTCGGCCGTGGATCTCCTGGCCCGTATCCTTCCTAAGAGTTTCAAGTTCCGTATAGCCTTTTCCACCCCATTGCACCAGTCGGCCGCCTTTGGGCACGGAGTACACGTTGCGGTCGAGTGACGCGATGTTCCACCCTAACGGGGCCGGGTCTTCCACCAAGATCCCCGCGCCATTGTCTACAAGCCAATTACCTTCAACTCTCTGGGCTACCATCGGCGGGTATCGTTCCGGGGTGCCAAACCAGATCGCTGAAGAGCGATTGCGGAATAGATAGTTGCCCAGGATAAGATTGAAGATGTTGTTCCGTACCCCAATACCGCTACCGTTTTCAAAGCAGGTGTTGTATGCCAGGACGTTTGCATTTTGACTTTGCTCGACGTAAATTCCCGTTGCCTGGCGATAGGAGACATTACCGTAGATCGCGTTATAACTGCTGGCGATGTCACACCATATTCCCAAACCGCCGCCGTGGTGCTCAGCTGGTGGGACCTCTGCGATCACATTGTTCCGGATGGTGGAGTAGTCTCCCCCGTTTGTCTTGAAGACGCCTTCCCATGCAGTGCCGACAATTTGGGGGTCCTGTAGCGCGCCGACCACTAGGTTATCCTCGAAGACAAAGCAGCTCCCCCGCCACCAGATCGCCTGGTGCAGGCTGTTAAGGACGGTATTTCGTCGAACGATGTTGTTCGTTCCCCATATATTCAAGCCGGCGGTCCCGCCCGGTAGGCGTATTACGCAGTCTTCTATTACGCTCAGCGTGGTGCCGCCCTCCAGCCCCGATCGAAGCCGATCGAACGTCAAGCCCCGCAGCCGGATGCCCACGTTCAATACCCCTCTTCCGTCATATTCGGTTCCGGGGCGGGCTTGGGCGTCGAGTGAGAACGAATTGACCGATACTTCTATAAGATGATTGACCGACGGGTTACCATCGCCGGTGTTGAGATAAAGGCGTTTTTGCTTCTCGTCGTACAGCCACTTTCCGGGTGTCTGGTCGGTAAGTGGGATTTCCGTGTGGGTCTCGGTTCGGTCCGTGCCGAACTCCACGTTTGGAACGTCATCCAC
>JABMQG010000121.1 GCA_013203365.1 Planctomycetota bacterium
CGAAGCGGGTGGAATACGCGACACCGTATCGCCGCCTCGAGTCGTCGGCAGATGCGCCTGGGTCTCCGGGATCGGCAGGTCGCGAACCCATCGTTCTTGGATATCATGAAGCTGATGGGTTTGCCCGCCGCAGCCACTGCAGCTCATCGGCCGTACGGTGTCGGCCAGCAACTCGATCCAGACTTCGCCTATCGGCCCCTTCTGCCCAGCCTCAAACCGCTGTTGCCGCTATGCACTCCCCGGAAATCGGACAAGAACCAAAAAAAAAGGCCCCGGCATTGTGGATGGGCCTCGGCTTGGAATGCTGCCGACATGCTGCTTGGTCGCTGGAGGGTCTGGCACAAAACCAGAAAACCGCGCGAAAACACCTTGCAGTGGTAGCTGGCGGTGATATAATCCATCATCTTTGCACCCGCCCTGCGGGGCGTTCGAAACCGGTAGAACAAAGGAGTTGTCCGTGGCAAATAGCCTGTCGTCAAAGAAGCGAATTCGCCAGAACCTCAATCGACAACTGCGGAATCGACGGCGAAAAGAGTCAGTCAAGCTAGTGGTTCGTGATTTCAAAGATAAGCTCAGCCACGGCGACACCCCCGCGGCAGCCGAGGCGTTGAAAGAGGTCTATAAGAAGATCGATCAGATCACTGCCAAGGGCACGCTGCACAAGAATACCGCTGCTCGCCGTAAGAGTTCCCTGGCAAAGCAGTTAAATACAACAGCCACCAAGTAGAAATTGCTGGCGTCGTGCAAGCAGTAATCGGCTGCCGGTTATAACCGTGTTATTCTTGGTTGCTTCCCCTGGGTGTACCATAGGTTCATGACTGAACCCGTTTGTCCTTATGTCAGTCGCGCCGGACTGAAGCTCGCAGCCGCTTTGGAAGAATTTGGTATCTCCGTCGCGGGTTTGAGTTGTGCCGACTTCGGGGCCAACGTCGGCGGCTTCACCGACTGTTTGCTTCAGCGGGGGGCGAAGCGCGTGTATGCCGTGGATACCGGCTATGGGGTGCTGGCATGGAAGCTTCGCAAGGACAGCAGGGTCATGGTTCTTGAGCGAACCAACGCATTGACAGCCCAGCCGAGTGAATTGGTTGACCTTGTAGTCATCGACGTGGGCTGGACCCCACAACGGTTAATCCTGCCGGCAGCCAATCGCTGGCTTAAACCGGCTGGGCAGGTGTTCAGCCTGCTCAAACCCCATTACGAGGCCACCGCCGACAGTGAACAGCCCTCTTTCCGCAAGAACCACGTTCTCAGCGCCCCGGCAGCCCGTGCACAATGTATGCGCACCTGCGAAGGCCTCGTCGATGCCGGCTGGCGAATCCGGGCTGTGGTTCCTTCCCCAATTACCGGGGGTGGTGGAAACATGGAGTTTGTATTGTGGACCACGTGGGGCGGCATTGAGAATAAGCCGGCATCGGCACGTTCTTGACGACGGGAGTTTCAACGGGTTTATTCTTCAAGCTCACAAAGAGGGCTAGGTATGGGCGTCGGCAGGATTATCGGAGGAGGGCTTCGGGCAGCGCGGGACGCACAGGCTCGCACGCTAATTGCCCTGGGTATTCGGCCCAACACGCTCACGCTGGCAGGATTCGGCTTCACAGTAGCGGCCGGTGTGTTCTTGGCACTAGGGGCGGGGGACAGCTTCACCGGCTGCGGGCCGTGGGGTAGGCTGCTGTCCCGGCACAATCCCGGCTACATTGGTCTTTCGGCGTGGAACCTATGGGCCGGGGCATGCCTGTACCTTGCCGGCGCGACCGACGTGCTCGACGGCGCCGTGGCGCGAATCGGGCGATGGCACTCAACGTTCGGGGCCTTCCTGGACAGTACAATCGACCGCTTCAGCGACTTCGCCATCTTCACCGGCATCGCGTTTTATTACTTGTGGCGCGGCAACGCAACGTACTCCTTGCTGGCGATACTCAGTATCTGCAACGGCTTTGCCATCAGCTACACCCGCGCGCGGGCAGAGGACCTTATCGAGCGTTGCAGCGTTGGCTATTGGCAGCGCGGCGAGCGAGGAGCTGCGATTTTCATCAGCGTGCTTGCATTCAACGTGCCGGCAATGCTTTGGCAACAGGCGATCAGCCCGGCGTTTACCGTCTGGCGGCGCATACACTATACTTGGCAGGTTACCGCCGGCCGAACACCCCCTGAGCACCCACGCGACGGGTCATGGTGGGACCGCATTCAGGCATGGCGATGGCCCAGAATGAGTTGGCCTTACGATATTGTTACCGGTTTGAACATAGTGTTCCTGATCTTCGCTCCCATCCCTCAGACGGACCTGATTCGCCAGTTGCTTGAAGGTTAGCAGGACAACGCGGGGTAGGCTCGAGAGTGAGCAGGCATCATGTCGATATCTTCTTCGGCCACGGATGGTTGAATGAGATCGGCGATGGAATAGCAAGAGATTCGTTCGTTGCGGTTATCCATCAATGGCTGGTTGTGTGGGGAACGGCGATCGGGTATTATCTGTTGCTATGATACATGAAGATCTGCCGAATGTGATCGAGTCTCTACATGCCCGGATCATTTCGATTCGGGACTCTCTTTGACTTGCCGAAAGGCAAAGACGAAATCGCCGAACTGGAGCGCAAGATGGGTCGGCCCGGGTTCTGGGACGACAGCGAAAGCGCCCAGAAGTTGGTAGTGCAGCTTAAGGCACTCAAGTCGCTCGTCGATCCCGCCGCGGAGGCATTAGCCAAATCGGAAGACCTGCAGACGCTGTTGGGCCTGGCCGAGGAGGAAGGTGACGAGGCGGTGATGGCCGAGGTGGATGCGGCGGCCGGTGAGTTGCAGGTTCAGGTGGATCGGCTGGAGCTGGCCACTCTGTTGACCGGGCCGCACGACAGGGCCAACTGCTACTTCTCCATACAGGCCGGCGCCGGCGGCACGGACGCACAGGACTGGGCGGAGATGCTGCTGCGTATGTTCCTTCGCTACTTCGAGCGGAACGGTTACTCGGCCGAGGAGCTGGACCGTGTGGAGGGCGAAGAGGCCGGCATTAAGAGTTCATCGTTGCGAGTGACCGGCCCGTACGCATACGGGTACCTCTCGTGCGAACGAGGAGTGCATCGGCTGGTAAGGCCTAGTCCGTTCAACTCGGACAACAAGCGCCAGACCTCTTTTGCAGCCGTGACCGTCATGCCGGAAATGGATGAGATCGAGGTTGACATCAACTGGGAAAACGACGTTCGCGAGGATACCTATCGCGCAAGCGGCGCCGGCGGTCAGCACGTCAACAAGACCTCCAGCGCCGTCCGGTTGACGCACATACCTACGGGCCTGGTGGCCCAGTGCCAGTCGGAGCGA
>JABMQG010000122.1 GCA_013203365.1 Planctomycetota bacterium
GCTTCATCGGCTTCGCTACGAAGGCCGCCCGCAGGTTCGCCGGGCGGACCACCAACTCCGTCAGCGACGACTCCCGCTGCGGATGGCCGTAGCGAAGCAAGTACGAGCCGTCCGGGCGGCGGACCAGCTGCCGGGGCGAGGCCAGGCCCGGTGTCTTCGTCCCGCCGAGGGGCACGTATTCCTGCCTTCCGTAGGGGCGATAGTCCCAGCCCCTCGAAACGATCAGCCCCTCGGAGTGGCCGAGGCGAAGCGCATCCTTGCTCGGAATTCCGGTGATTCGCAGCCAGCGTTTGTGCTTCACCGAGAATACGTGCAAGGAGGGCTCGGCGATCGGAACTTCCGGGTGCCAGCCGTGGGCGGCGAAGGCGAACTCCGAGTCGGCGTGGAACACAGTAACGTGATGGCCGCGAACCGGGACGCCTTTGACGTCGTGGCGGGCCCATGTCTTGGCCTTCGTGTCGTAGACGATCACGCCGACGCCGTTGGAGCCCATCCACAGCAGCTTCCCCTGACGATACAGCCCGCGGATGTCGCTGGGCAGGTATCCGCTGTCTTTCATCTTGTACCATCCGGCGGCGATGGCCAAACCGAACATCGGATAGACCCTGGCCTTCTTCGCTGCCAGGTCCTCCGCGACGAAGCCCCCGGCCATGATCGACCGGTAATACGCTACGCCAGCCAGGACGATCTTGCGCCCGTCGGGTCCGGCGGGAGGCCGAGGCAGCACCGCCCCCACGTACTTCACACCCGAAGCCCGCAGCCTGAACGGCGAAGGTGAGGTTCTGAGGGGTGGCGCGCCCTTTGCCGGCCGTCGGGCCGGCGGTGCCTTTGCCGCCGCTTCCCACTTCCTGCGATGCCCCGCCAGCGGGGCCAGCAGCTTGTCCATCGCCTTGGCCGCGTCGCCGTCGAGGACCTTCCGCAGGGCGTCGAGGCGCTTGAGCATCTTCAAGTCCCAGCCGAGCGATTCGTGGAGCGGCAGTTGCGGCAGACCCTTTACGATCAAGGAGTACGTTGGGCCTTTGGGTGGCGCAGGCCAAAAACCCTTGGTGCGCAGGTTCCCCGCGTTGTTCAGGGCGCCCGCTGCGTGCAGATGGTCGATGATCTTCAGCGCCTGGGCCTTCGAGATTTGCACAGCCGGCGCCCACGGGGCCCTCTTTAGGCCGCCCGCCAGACCCGCAGCGCTGAGGGTCAGCGAAAAAAACGGCTTGGTCTTGTCCTGAGGACCATAATAGCGGACTTCCAGGACAAACCTGGCAACCTGCTGTTTCAGAAGTTTCCGCAGCGCGGCCCCCATCTGGGCCGCCGCTCGCCCAAAGGGGTTCTTTGCCCATTTCTTCCGCTGGGCTCCAAGGGCTTTGGTGAACTTGTCCAGTTCCTTGGCGGCTGGACCGTCACCGGGCAGGACCTTTCGCATGCCATCAACAAGTCCATTCGCCCAGGTCCAGTTGCCGAGGAATGCTTCAAAGCTGTACTTGCCGGCGGCTACATGGACGTGCAGATGCGGCGCCGGAATCATCATACTCAAGATTTTCAGCAGAACTGAATCGATCATGTAACCAAGACCGCCCTTCTTCTCCAGGTAGTCGATGATGGCGGCGGCCTGTTCCTTGGTGACCTGGACAGCCACCTTATTGCCCCCTGGTTTGGCCGGGGCCGGCTTTCGCACGCTCAGTGTCACCGTGTGCGTGGTCTTTCGGTTCTCGTCAACGTGGGTCAGATGGAGTCTGAACGAGTCGATGTCTTTCTTCAGGAGCTTCGCCCGCTCGGCCGCTAACTTGTCCTTGCCCGGCTGTTTGGCAGCGGGGGCTTTCGGCGCGGGCTTTGGCGCAGGGGCCATGTTCGCCGGCCCCTTGGCGCCGGGGAAGACCTTGTAGCCGCCGCCTGGCTGTTTCTTCACGGAGTCAGTCTCGACAACTTCCAGGCGACCGACGTCCGCAAGGCCGACAGCGGCGAAAAGAAGCACTATCAACGTTTGTCTCATCATCTCATCATCTCCCGCTGCACCTGATGGTCGACCGGCCCGTCAGGGCGGCGTTGTCAGGTGCCTTTCTTTTTCGCTGTGTCGGCCGCTTTGCCGACTATAACTTCAACCGGGGGCGAAAGCAGCACGCCCTTCCATGGCTTGAGCCCGCCGAGGTCGATGCCCTCGGCGATTCGAACGGGCCACGGCTTGTAGCTGATATGCATCTGGTAGGTCCCTTCCCGGCTCACGGCCAAATGGCCGAGGCCGACTTCGATATTCCAGAATTTCTTGGCCATCGATCGTGGGTAGATCAATGTCCTGTGGGTGAACTTGTAGATCTCCTTTGGCTTGAGGCGCACCAGATCCTTTGCCGAAACTGCCGCATGCACCATGGCTTTTGAGTCTATTGTGTAGTGCTCGCGATATTGCTTGCCCGCCCGCGTGAGGATTATGCGGTCGTCGCCGTTACCGAGCATTCTCTTGAAAAGGAGAATATCCTTGGTCGACACGTTTTTGATGCTCACCTCGATCTGGTAAGGGACGCCCAACTGGACGTTCTTCTTGAAGGCCGAAATGCCGCAGACCAGGCCGCCGACGGCCTTGCCCCATTTGACAGCCGGCTTGGCCGGCGGCTTGGACGTGCTGAGCAACACTGCGGCCGAC
>JABMQG010000123.1 GCA_013203365.1 Planctomycetota bacterium
CCCTGAAAGAGCGGATGGTCTCCACCAGCGGCGACGACGCCGACGCCGCGATTGGGCAAAAGCTCAACGCCGCATATGCAGCCAAGCAGTACGGCGCCCCGCAGCCCAGGTACATAGACCGTCAGGATCAGGAAGGGCACTGAATAATGACACCCCAACTGACTCAGATTGCCCCGGTCGAGGCCGATGATCTGGCAGGAATCATGTCGGCCTACACCGAGGTGACCGAACGGCTGCGAAGCTCGCACGAGCGGTTGGCCGAGGAGGTCGCTCGACTCCGGGGTGAGCTTGCCCGAAAAAACCAGGAACTGGAGCGACGTAGCCGGCTCGCAGCCCTGGGGCAAATGGCCGCTGGTATGGCCCACGAAATACGCAATCCCCTAGGTGGCATAGCCTTATATGCCTCGCTACTGGTTCGACAATTGAGCGATCGGCAGGAGCCGCGTGACATGGCCGAGAAAATTGCCAAGTGCGTCGGCCGACTGGACAACATTGTCAACGACATCCTCGCATTCGCCGGAGAAATCAAGCCCCGGAAACGCAACGTGCTGCTGTCGGCCATAGTCGCCGAGGCTAGTGAATTGGCCGGCGGTCGACTGGAAAGCACCGGAGCGAAGTTGACGTGCAAAATCGGCCGAGACTTGGAATTCCGGGCCGACCCGGCACTGCTGGTGCGGGCTCTGAGCAATCTCCTGTTCAACGCCGGTGATGCCGCCGGTGAAGGAAATGTTTGCCTGCTCGCCGGCGAAAGGCGTAGGGCCGTTGAAATCAGCGTCCGCGACAGCGGGCCGGGAATCGACAAGAAGGTTATGGACCGGTTGTTCAACCCGTTTTTCACCACCAAGGATATGGGAACAGGGCTCGGGCTGGCCATTGTGCACCGAATTGTCGATAGCCACGGCGGAAAAATTGTCGCGGCCAACGACACTGCTCCGGAAGGGCTTGGCGGTGCCAAGTTCACAATTACTTTGCCCATAGGCGAGCTGCACACCTAACGCCCGTAGGAGGCGAATCAATATGCCGCGTATCTGTCTGGTTGACGACAACGAAATGATGCTGGATTCACTGGCGGTGACGCTGAAGGCGGCTGACTATCATGTCACTGCCTACGATTCAGCAGAGGCTATGCTCGCAGCCGCTGAGGACTTCGACCTGTTCATAACCGACATGAAAATGCCCCGAATGACCGGGATCGCGCTGCTCCAGAGCCTGCGGCAGGCGGGCGTGGATACGCCGGTTATCCTAATGACCGCCTACGGTACAATCGACACGGCGGTCGAGGCGATGCGGCTGGGTGCATACGACTACATAACCAAACCGTTCGACGGAGACAAGATACTGGCCCTGGTCGACCGGGCAATAGCACATAGGCGACTCCAGCGGGAAAATGAAGTGCTCAGAGCCGAACTGTCGGAAACCACCCACCGCTCTCAGCTGATCGGCGTCTCCGGCGCCATGGCCGACGTGGCCAAGCGGATCTCCCTGGTGGCTAATTCGCTGGCAACGGTCCTCATCCAGGGCGAAAGCGGCACGGGCAAGGAGGTCATCGCTCGCACCATTCACGCCTCAAGCAGCCGAAGGGACAAGCCCATGCTTGCCGTCAACTGCGCGGCCTTGAGCAAGGGTCTGCTCGAAAGCGAGCTGTTCGGCCACGAAAAGGGGGCGTTCACCGGTGCCGATAAGCTACGCCGTGGACGATTCGAACTGGCACACAGCGGCTCGCTACTGCTCGACGAGATAAGCGAAATGGACCTGCCCTTGCAGGCGAAGCTGCTCCGCGTACTGCAGGAACAGACCTACGAGCGCGTAGGCAGCAGCATCACCCGCAAGGCCGAAGTACGGGTGCTCGTAACGACCAACCGCGACCTTAAGCAGTGGGTGGCCGAGGGAAAGTTCAGGGTAGACCTCTACTATCGACTAAACGTAGTCCCGATAGATGTGCCGCCCCTGCGCCAGAGAATTGAGGACGTCGAGCCGCTGGCGGAGTACTTCAATCGGCAAGTGGCCCAACGGGAAGGCCGGCCGGTGAAGGAATTTACGCCGTCGGCACTGGCTGCACTTCGCCGCTACCGCTGGCCGGGAAACGTCCGCGAGTTGCAGAATATTATCGAGCGGGCCAACGTCTTGAGCGAGGGATCGGCTATCCAGGCACAAACAATAGCGCCATGGCTGGATGCCGCCTGCGACGGCGACGTGGACGATACGCTCGCATCGGGTCAAGCCGACGGGAATCTGCTGGCCGGGATGGAACAGAAACTCATCCTTGCCACGCTCGACCGCTTCGGCGGACACCGCTCTCGCACTGCCGAGGCCCTGGGAATCGGCCTGAGGACACTGGGAATGAAACTGAAACGATACAGGACCGAAGGGTTGCCCGTGACGCAAACATAGGCAATTGTTGCCGCCAAGGCGCAACTCTTGCCGGCCCGACGGCCTGCCACACAGGACCCTTGGTAAAACGACGTAAGCTAACTGGCTGCTAAATACACAGGATGTGTAAAACGACCCGCCAAACCTTCTCTGGCACGGCGGTTGTATTGAAAGAGACGGGCGATGAATACGCCCAGCCTAAAAAATATGAGATCACCTCGTCATGTTTAACGTGCTGTTCGACAATACGTCGCTGCCGGTTCTTCAGCAGGTTCTCTCTTTCTCGGAGCAGCGCCAGAAGGTTTTGGCGCACAATATCGCCAACATGAATACCCCGGGTTTCCGGGCCTGCGATCTGCCGGTTGAGGAATTCACCCAGGCGCTCAGCGACGCCGTCATGCAACGCGACGGATCGATGCCTCACCGGTTCCGCATGCAATCGACGCGGAACATCACCTTTGACTCGAACATGAATGTCGCCCCCGCCACTATCGAAGTGGGCGGACTGATGAACTACTACGACGGTGCAGACCGGAGCATTGAGCGGCTGCAAAACGAAATGCTGAA
This sequence comes from Planctomycetota bacterium, assembly GCA_013203365.1. GTDB lineage: Bacteria > Planctomycetota > Phycisphaerae > SM23-33 > FEN-1343 > JABMQG01. Next base: position 2,938 of record JABMQG010000123.1, read on the forward strand.
AAACGCAATGTGGCACGAAGCGGCCGCCAAGCTGTACACGCACCAGACCCAACTGCTGGATACGGCCATCCGGGAGCGAATTCGATAGGCTCTGACGGCGAAGATGACCCTGCCGGCCTTGCCAGCAGGGGAGATCGAAAGTGAGAAGACAGGATGTTTGAATCTTTTGACACGTCGATAAGCGGCCTGGTGGCCCACCGCGTGTGGCTCGATACGATTCAGTCAAACATCGCCAATATGAGCACTACGCGGGACGCCGAGGGTCGCCTGAACCCATACCAGCGACGGTTTCCCATCTTTATGACCAACGCAAAAGGCGGGAATAAAGGCGTCGAGGTCGCAGCTATCCAGACCGACCCCGGTGTTCGATTGGTCAGCGACCCAGGGCACCCCGACGCGATCAAGAGCGGGAAATACAAAGGTTACGTCCGAATGCCTGATATCAGCTTGCATGTCGAAATGACCAACGCGATCGTCGCACAGCGCACCTACGAGGCCAACATCACCGCCCTACAGGTGAGCAAGCAAATGTATATGTCGGACTTGCAGCTTTTGGCGTGATCGACCGTTAAGAGGAATTGAACGTGTCACAGATAAACTTCGATCCGAACGTTGCGGGTATAGCCGGTATCGGCAAGACCGCTGCCGTGGACCGGCCCGGCACAGGTACGCCGGGACAGAAATTCGGCAGCATTCTCAAGACGAGCATCGCCGAGGTCAATCGCCTCCAGGCCGATGCCGACAATGCCATCAACGCACTGGCCACTGGAAAGACCGATAACTTCGCCGAGGTCATGACCGCCGTCAACAAGGCCGATTTGGCATTCAAGACGCTCCTGCAAATACGAAACAAACTACTGGACGCCTACAACGAGGTTCGGCAGATGCGGATTTAGCATCATGCCCGGCCCATGAGGTGGCCGGGAAACCATTGGTCATGGAGGACCGCAAGGGATGCAATTTCTAGCAACCTATCTCGAACAGATTCGCCGGATGATCGCCGGACTGACTACCGCGGCCAAGCTGGCGGTGGGGTTGTTGGTCGTGCTGACCGCGGTGACTTTGTGGATGCTGATCGCCTACGCAGGCCGTCCTGAAATGGTTTCAGTCTTTGAAGAGCCGCTCTCCAGCGAACAGCTGGGCCAGGCAAAGCATTGTCTCACTCGCCAGAACATACCAGTCAGCATCAACAACGGGCTGCTAATGGTCCCGGCAGACAGACGCGACGAGGCCTTCTCCGTGCTGGCGTATGAAAACGTCATGCCGGCCGACAGGGTTTCCGCGTTCGAAGACCTGGCACGGAATGAGTCGATGTGGCGGACAGAGAACGAGTCGAGCCGTCTCTGGCACCACGCCAAACAGGCCAAGCTGTCGCTGCTGGTCGCCAAGATGCCCGGCGTAAGACAGGCTGAGGTAATCCTCGAGGCAGGCCAACCGAAAGGGCTGGGAAGGCCTGCCGTGCCAGCCACGGCCAGCGTCCATGTTACCCTAAATAACGGGGCCCAGATGGACCGCAAACTGCGGACCGCCGTCGCCGACCTTGTCTCCGGCAGCGTCGGGGGCATGAGTCGCGCCAACGTCAATATCGTCGATGCCACCAATGGGTTGTCCTACCACGTGCCTGAAGACCAGCAGTTCGACAGCGACCTGTTGGAAACAGCCGCAAGCCTGGACGCCTACTACACGAACAAGATACAGGCCCTGCTATCGTACATCCCCGACGTCATCGTGTGCGTCACCGCCACGCCTGATCCGGTCAAGAGCATCAGAAGTAGCCAGGTGGACTACAAGGAGCCGGTAAGCGGCCAGCTGATCGCCTCCAATGAGGAGTCGAAGAACGCCGGTGGACAAGCCGGCGGAGAGCCGGGGATTTCGGCAAACACGGCCGGCGCGCTGTCCAGTTCCGCAAAATACGACAGTTCATCCGAGCGAAGCGACAAGGCAATGGAAAGCCGCTTTCCCGAAACGCGGGTGGAAACGATCGCAGACGGCGGGCATCTAAAGGACATCTTCGTCTCGGTCAACGTGCCGCGCGAATATCTGATCCAGGATGTCATCGGGAAGCTCCGCGACGTCGATGAGGTGCCGCCCAGCGATGACGAGCTGCAATACCAGACGAACAAGATTCGCGATTCGGTGGCCATTGGTATCGGCCAGGACAGTTCCAAGGTGAAGGTGACCTGGTACGTCGCCGGTTCACCGGTGGCAGCCGCGGCGCCTGTGCAGGCCGGCGTCTCCGGCTACCTGGGTGATAAAGCCAAACCGGCGGTCCTTGGGGGCCTGGCCCTCATGGCCCTGCTGATGGTGCTGATGTTCGCACGCCGACGCCCTCCGGTGCAGGAAGTGGCCGAGGCGCAACTGTCGGCGAAAGAAGCCGTCGAGAACGCCGTCGGCGTCATCGAAGGTGAAGATGCCGCCCTGGAAGGGCTGGAACTTAATGACGAGACGATCCGCACGCAGAGAATCGTCAGCCAGCTAAGCGAATTGGTGAAGGGTAACCCCGACGCCGCGAGCAACCTGATTAGACGATGGATTACCGCAAAGTAGCACTACAGGAAGGATTATGCCACCTGCCGAAGAAAAAACTGAGGAGCTGCTCTCGGGCATTCGCAAAGCGGCAATACTGCTGCTGAGCGTAGGCAAGGAGACGGCCACTGAAATACTCAAGCGGCTGGACAAGGAAACCGTGGAAGAAGTCTCCCGTGAAATCGCCGAGGTTGAAGGCGTCAGTCAGGGTAATCGCGACATGGTGCTCAGCGAGTTCTATAATATGGCACTCGCCAGCAACTACCTGGAGGAAGGAGGGCTGAACTACGCCACCGCCCTGCTCCGCGAGTCGCTGCCCGCCGAAGATGCCGAGCGAATCATCAGGCAGGTGACTCAAACCATCCACGCCACCCCCTTCAATTTTCTCCAGAAGACCGAGGCCGACAACCTCCTGACGTTCATACAGGACGAGCACCCCCAGACCATCGCGCTGATCCTGTCCCATCTGCATGCCGACAAGGCCAGCGAGGTCCTCGGTGGGCTGCCCTCGGCCAAGCAGATCGAGGTAATCAAACGAGTCGCCAACATGGAGCAGACCAACCCCGAAGTCATCCGCGAGGTGGAGCGGGGGCTGGAGCATCGCCTGGCCGCCATCGTCAACCAGAGCTTTGAAAAGGTCGGCGGGGTCGAGACCGTCGCCGAGATGCTCAATCTGGCCGACCGTGCGACGGAAAAGTCGATTCTCGAAGGCCTGGAGGCCGAGGACCCGGAATTGGTCGAGTCGATCCGTCGGCTCATGTTCGTCTTCGAGGACATCCTGCAGGTGCAGGACAAGGGCATTCAGTCGGTACTGAAGGAAGTGGAAAACGACGAATTGGCCCTATCGCTCAAGACAGCCAGCGAGGAGCTGAAAAACAAGCTGTTCCGAAACATGTCCGACCGGGCCGCGGACCTGATCCGCGAGGAAATGGACTACATGGGCCCCGTCCGCGTCAGCGATGACGAAGCGGCGCAGCAGAAAATAGTGGATGTCGTCCGGCGGCTTGAGGATGCCGGTGAGATAGTCGTCGCCGGACGTGGCGGCGATGATGAGATCGTGGAATAACGTGGAACAAAGTGAAAGAACGTGAAAGAACTTGAAAAAACCTTGATCGAGTGAGTCAGAGAGAATGCCGCGAGTGATCAAAGAAAGTCAATCGATCCAAACGCCCTGCCTGGGAAGGCTCTCGGCGTTCAACGTTGTCGACTTCGCCCTGCAGGCCCACAAGATGGTGGCCGAAGCACGGGCTCAGTCGGCCGCTCTGCTGGCCGACGCCCAGGCAGATGCCAGGCAGATCACCGAACAGGCCCATCAGCAAGGGCATAAGCAGGGCCACGTGCTTGGCTACGAGAAGGGCCTGACCGACGGGCAGGCTGACGGGGCCGAAAAAGCCTTTAACGAGGCGATGGCCAAGTTCAACCAGCAGACGGCAGACCTGCAGACCATGCTCAAACAGACTATCCGCCAGCTCGACGAAGCCCGGGAAGACATCCTCCGCCAGGCGCGTGCCGACCTGTTGGCTCTGTCGCTGACGATCGCCGAGAAAATCACACGCATTCAGGCTCGTGGAGATATCGAAGCCGCCAAGGCCAACCTGACCGAGGCAATCGATATGGTCAGTAGCCGAACACAGTTGCAGGTGAGGGTCTGCCCGGCCCAATTGGATCAGCTTCGCGAGTACGCCGGCCAGTGCCTGGCCGACCTGGGCGAAGCCGAGTCCGTCAAGTTCGTTGCCGATGACCAACTCCAGAGCGGCGATGTAGTGGTCAAGACTCGCAACGGGCAGGTGGACGGGCGGATTGAGACGCAAATCGAAATGGTAATCGACGCCGTCACCGGCCGAGCGAGGGCCGGATCATGAGCATGTTTTCACCCTATATTCAAATTGCTCGCCACGCCTTGCCGATGGGCGTTCAAGGCCGGGTGGCCGCCGTGCGCGGGCTGACGGTTAGCGTCTCTGACTTCGCCGTCCCTGTAGGGGCCGGCTGCCGAATCTGCCGAAACGGTCAGGCCGTGCAGGCCCGTGTGGTCGGCTTCGTCGATGGCAAGGCGCTTGTTATGCCGCTTGGAACCACCGCCGGCATCGCACATGGCGACAAGGTTGTCTGCACCACCGGCCAGCAGACTATTGGGGTTGGCCGATGCATGTTAGGCCGGGTGCTGAACGCCTTCGGTCAACCGATCGACGGCCTTGGCCCGATGGCGTTCGAGTCGCGGCGACCAATCTATCCCGACCCGCTCGACCCCATGAAGAGGGAGCGGATCAGCGAGCCTATCGGAACCGGCATTCAGGCCATTGACGCCATGCTGACGGTAGGCCGCGGCCAGCGGATGGGTATCTTCTCCGGCGCAGGGGTGGGCAAGAGCGTCCTGCTGGGGATGATCGGGCGGTATACCTCCGCCGATGTTACGGTCATTGCACTGGTCGGCGAACGTGGCAGAGAGGTGCGAGACTTCATTGAAAAGGACCTCAGACCCGAAGGCATGAAAAAGGCCGTAGTCGTCGTGGCCACCGGCGACGAGCCGCCGCTGGTGAGGGTGCAGGCCGGCGCGACCGCCACGACCGTGGCGGAGCACTTTCGCGACGCCGGCTGCAACGTGCTGCTGCTGATGGATTCGCTGACCCGCCTGGCCACAGCACAGCGCCAGATCGGCTTGGTCGCCGGCGAACCGCCCGCAACAAAGGGCTATACACCCAGCGTCTTCAACCTGCTGCCCGAACTGCTCGAACGCAGCGGTCGGACCGCCGTAGGTTCCATCACCGGATTCTATACCGTGCTCGTCGAGGGCGACGATATGAACGAGCCGATCTCCGACGCCGTTCGTAGCGTTACCGACGGGCACATCTGGCTGTCACGCTCGCTGGCCAACCGCGGGCAATACCCGGCCATCGACGTCTTGGACAGCATCAGCCGCATTATGATTGATGTCGTCGACGCCGAGCAACGCCAGGCCGCCGCCGAGGTCCAGAAGGTGCTGGCTGTGTATCGGGATATCGAGGACCTGGTCAATATAGGCGCCTATGCCGCCGGCACGAACGCCGAATGCGACTTAGCGGTCAAGGCCGTCCCGCTGGTCAACGAGTTCCTCAAGCAGCAGATTGACCAGCAACGCAGCTTCAACCAGGCCAGGGATGCCCTTGTCGACCTGGCCAACCGTATTCGACAACTCGCCGGCAGGCCCGCACGAGCGCCGGCGGCGGCGTGAGCAAACGAAAATAATCGACTATGGCTAAGAAATTTAAATTCCGTGTAGAGCCGGCCTTGAAGCTGCGACAGCAGCGAGAGCGGCTGGCCCTGCGTAAATTAGCCGATGCACGCAGGCAGCAGGGGCAAATCGAAGAAGGCATCAGGCACCTACGCCGACAAATCTCCGAACAGGATGCCCTTGTCCGTCAGGGCGTGCTGACCGGGACGGTCGACGTGCAGTACATGAGCATGTACCGCACGTACGTAATGGCCCTGCACCGACGAATCATAGACCATGCCGATCGTCTGCGGGCGGCGGCTGCACAAACCGGGCAAATGAGGGCCGAGGCGACCGGCGCCGTCAAGCAAAGAAAGGTACTGTCGACACTGAAGGAAAAGCTCAAGGGCCGCTACGAGAAACAACTGGCCCACAGCGAGCAGCAGGAAGTCGACGAGATGGCCACCACGCAGGCAGCCCATCGCCGGTTGGCCGGTGGCGTCTTAGACGTTTGAACCGCAGCTTTTGAATTAGAAATTCGATCGTGCCGCGATGAGGCCGGTGGCATACCAATGGCGGCCTCGCCGAGGAAACGAGTGAACTTGGGCAGCGAAGTATGAATAAACTTTATCAATTTCTGGCGATGGTTTGCCTGGTTGTAACCCTGTCCATTGCCGGACTGTGCCTCTACCTGGCGGCAAAAGGTCGGCTGACAAGCGAAAACCAAGCAGTCTTGGTCAAGCTGCTCCGTGGAGAGCGATTGGTCGACACCCCCACGCAACCGACTGAACAGCCGACCGCGCCGAAAGCAATACTCGCTGCCGTCGCGGATCAACCAGCCGAAAACGCCCAGGAACCAGACTTGTGGGAGAGGCTTCTCGAACGCCGACAGGCCGAGCTGCGATACCGGAATGACCAGTTGGAAATACTGGCCAAACTAGTGCAACGTGAACGAGACGATCTCCGCAGGCAGCGAAAGCAATGGGCAGAAGAAATCGAGCTGACCAAAAAGGTGGCTGCCGACAGCGGCTTCCAGAAACAGGTCAAACTCTACGAGGCCCTCGCGCCAAAGCAGGTTAAGGACATTTTGATGAATCAGCCGGAGGCTGAAGCGGCCGGGTATCTCGCCGCCATGAGCAAGCAGGTGGCGGCCGATGTGATATCAAAGTTCCGCACCGCCGAAGAGCAGCAACGCCTGCAAAACCTGCTGCGATTAGTTCGGCAGACAGGCTGATAAGGAATAGAAATGCTCGAAATGGTAAAACAGCTCACACTGGCAACAGCCCCGCAGCAATCGGCGGCGACTAGCCAACGAATCGGCCAAGACGACCGCCAAGCCGGACTGTTCGAGAAGCTGTTCGGCCACGCCGACACTGCCAAAACCGACAAGCCAGACAAACCCCCACGCGTCGAAGACGATCGGCCGGAACTGTCAAGCGGGTTGGATACGGCCGATCACGCCACCACTGTAGCAG
>JABMQG010000124.1 GCA_013203365.1 Planctomycetota bacterium
GAACTCGTCGTTTTCCAGGGCCTGGACCTTGTCCATGATCAGGAAATAGTGGTCTCGCCAGTGGACTATGGTTCGTGTCCAGTCTGCGCCGGCAATACCGCTTTCCTTGGACGCCGCTACGCTGAATTGGCCCAGATTAGCCAAGGCTTCCAGCGTGCAGCCAGCGGCGGGGACGTACGGTTTGCCGTTGGATATGGAAACCACGTTCCGTGCCCAGGTCGTGTTGTTCATCGTATTCTGGAACAGCCAAACGTCACCAAGGTCGGTATATCGGGCGATCGCATTGTTCTGGAAAGGCACCCAATCGCCTATCCTCTGGTTGGTGGCGAGGAACATGTAGGCATCGTCGGGATCCATGCCGTCGCGAAACGCGACGCGATCGACTGATTTTTCCAGAGGACCGGGCAGGCGCACCGGGTAGCGGCGGCCCCATCTTGCCCCGGGCTGTGAATCGGCGACCATCTCGTAGAGCCTCGGGTCAAAAGGTATGGCCGCGGCGCCATCGTAGCGGTCGGGCACCTCGATCGGCCCCGAGACGTCGTAATGCATCAACATCATCGGGCAGGCGACCGAGCCCCAGTGCCCCGCCCCGGACCCGACTTGCTTGACGAACCAGCGAAACTGGGGGTTGTCGTAGTACCAGGCGGCGGCAGCCAGCAGCCCGCGACCATGCCAGCTGTTCCGCAGGCAGCCTGGTGCGGCGGAGATGTACGAATCCAATCCGGCGTAGGCGCCGCGATTGCGCCCAGGCCCTAAGATGTTATCCGTCGTCATTGCGTAGATGTCGGCCATTCGAGCGAGATTGCCGTTGCCGACCGCATCCATCATGCCCTGATGGAGCATGGCGTAGAAGAGCATCATCGTGCTTTCACCCAGTTCCACAGTATCGCCGTTGTCGCGGAAACTGTTGCTGTAGGCTGCCAGCGTCTTGCGGGCGCCTTCGTAACGCCGCTCGATTTCCTTGGCGGTCGCCTCGTCCATTCGACAGTGCTCGCGGACGTAATCCAGCAGGTTCACCGTGATCAGAAGGCACGCGCAGAAGTGTCGGCCGCCATCAACATTCATCCGGCCGTCGCCTCCGCCGATGTGGTTGTAAAAGTATTCATTCGGATGGGCTGCCGAGAGCGTCAACCAGTTTTCCGCCTCGTTGAACTCCTCCGGGCTCAGCACGCCGGCCGACATGATGCAGCGTAAGGCGATGATCTGTCTCATGGCGCCATAGTGATCTGGCGGTTGATGGATTCTTCCGCCCCACGATCGGCTCTTATTCATGATCTCGGCCGCGACGGCCTTCGCCCCCTCCGGGCCGGGTGAAAGCTCAGGTTGCGTGTCCGAAAAGAAACCTCCCGTGCAGACCGCCATCGCCACGCCCTCAAACCAGCCCGGGAACGGCTTGTCCTTTGTCTGGAGGGCGATTTCGCTGACACTCTTGGACAAGTCGGCGTAATTGGCCTGTGCTCCAGACCAGTTGCCGCTGTAGGGAGGCTGCCACTTGTCCTTGACGGCGCCGGCTAAGATGGGTGTGGGCTATGGTGGCTGAGGGATCCGGCTTCATCCCATGCAAGAGTTGTTCGAACCGTGCGACGGCTGCCTGCATACCCTCGGGCGTGGAGGCCTGCAAGGCAATGTAGTTCACGTCGGCCGTGAATGGTTCGAAGATGGTGCGAATGATGAACCGGTCCCCGCCGGGCCAGGTGTAGTTGCTGTAATCGAGGAAGCGGGTGCCAAGGGCATGGCAGACCCGGTTGTCGCGGGCGTTGCCCACTACGACCAGAGGCGTCCGGAAATACTTCTCGCAGATCAGCCAGGTCCGTTCACTGGTGACGGTCAGGTCATCGGCCAGTTCCAACCTTACACCCGACCACTTCTCGATGAGATCACGAACCTCCTCGGCGGCGGCCTTGGTCCACTGCGCACCTGAGCCGTAAACGATAACCGCCCTGGGCCCACGGGCGGGGGCAAGGGAGATTTCGAGGTTGGTATCACGCGGCAAGGCCGTGAACTTCGGCTCCGTCGAGCCCGGCGAAGCGGCGTAGCCGACAGAGCAGGCCAGGCAGGTCAAGACAATCGCCGCAACCAACAAAGATGACGCCCAAGCAGCCTTCAGTATCATAATTCCCATTCATCGACTCCTGTTTCAGTCTTGCGGTTTGGTCTGTCTGTCCTGCCTGCTCAGCAACTACTTCCCGGTGATTCAAATATGCAGCCCATTGTAGAGCCGTCCAGCCACTCTAGTTATTGCACCTTCTTACTTACTGTTCTTCAAGGCCGCTTTGTCTCTCACGGCCCTTGCTCGCGCCAGGTAGTCTCTCATCCTTTCTAGTTTGAACTCCCGCTCCAGATCGCGCAAGTTCAGGCCAGATCTATTGCAAGTAACAACGGCCCACGCCTCGGACTTCATCCACTCCACGGACACAGCCGGACCGTACTTTTTTTTCATGCGAGCGATTTTTTCCGCATGGTAATCGTAATGATACAGGCCTCTTTGCGTATTCACCTCGGCAGTGACCAAGGGGCTGGGCCAGCTGGCAGTGGATAGGGTCTTCCCGGTCACGTCGATAATGCGGGCGGAATCGCCCCACGTGGAGGAAACGACGTAAGCGTCGCATTGCCTCGCCCAGTGGTCCAGGAGAATGCCTCCTTCAAACATGCTAGGCCAGAATATGAACTTCACCTGCTGGCGGTAGAACTGTTCGGCAATGTCAGGGAAATTGATGTCGAAACAAATTGCGATCCCGATCCGTCCGAAGTCCGTTTCGAATGCGGGAATTTCGGTTCCCGGCGAGATTCCTTTTTCCAGCTCGCCTATTGTGGGGACGTGCTTGTGATACATTCCCGCGATCCGTCCGCCCCGATCGATCAACACGGCCGTGTTGAACATGACGCCATCGTGCTTTTGCAGGAGTGGGCATATGACGTACATTTTGTGCCGCCTGGCTTTGCGGCTGATGGGCTTTGTTATGGGCCCCGGCACCTCTTGGGCCCGTTGATATCCCTTCTCCGAGGGCTTGCCGAACGAACTGAACAATTCGGGCAGACAGAGTATATCTGCGTGATCCCGGCCGGCGGCGTCGATGTGTTCAATTGCCAGGTCGAGATTCTCCTGCGGCGTACCTTGGCC
>JABMQG010000125.1 GCA_013203365.1 Planctomycetota bacterium
GGCTGCTTGGGACTATGCTCATCGGCTTCACCGTCCTTCAACTGCAACGCCTCAGCAGGATGGAATTCAGGGCCGCCGGAGGTGGAAAGTAACCATGCCAGTTATAAGCAAGATAGGCGCGAAAAGCTTCAAGGTACGCTTCGTGTACGGGTGTATCTTTCTGGTGCTTATTGTCGGCGCGATCACGATAATCTACCCGTTTACGCTTATGCTGGGTGGATCCGTCAAGAGCGAGGCCGACTTCGAGCGAGCCTCACCCTTTCCTTGGTTCTGGATCAACGACACCGTCCTGTTCCAAAAATATGCCGAATCCAAGCACGACCGTCACCTGGGCGTTCTGCAAATGACCTGGTGGCGGCCGATCGACAAGCTCAAAACGATCCCCCCCCTTACGGAAGCGGACCGGTCCGAGTATTTGCAGGACTTCATCGAGTGGCGAAATCAGTGCCAGTGGTGGGCACTTGGCCACGCGGTGGGCTGGAGGCATTACCTGCCTTCAAATGGCCGAAAATTCCGCCAGGCAATGTTTGAGCGATTCAAGGGCGACTTGAATGCGTTCGCCAGAGAAATAGGCTTTCCGCTAAAGTACTGGTGCGAGTTGGAGCCGCCGGCAACCGGGCAACTTACCCGAGTGCCCATGATAAGAACGCCCCTGATGGTGGCGTTTGAAGACTTCGCAAAGACCCGGCCGGTTGAAGAAAGGATTATAGGCAACCCAGACGGGCATTACTGGTGGTATTTCCTGGTCAAGGAATATACGGAAGATATCAGCAGATTCAACAAAGAGCACGGCACGAACTATTCAAGTTATCAAAAAGTGTTCCTGACCAGGCACCCGCCTGCCAACGAAAGGCAGCGCAAGGATTGGGAAAAGTATGTCCGTGAAATCATTTTCCTGCAATACATCCGCCTGTTGCCGGAGGTGACGGACAATTTTCGGAACTTCCTCGCTGATAGATACGATAACGACATCAACGCATATAACACCAGCCACGAAACAGCGTATAAATCGTTTGACGAAATCCCGATGCCGTACACCATGCCATCCAACCGAATCGACCTGCTCGACCGCGAGGCGTTCATCGCGGACCGCAGTGCTTGCCCACTGGAGGGAATCGAAGTGTATGGCCCTCGGCAGGCGTTCGAGGAATTCGTCGCCAAACGCCGAGGTGTGCCGGTAGAGCAGGTGGCCCCCATCCCGCTGCCGCTTTTCGAGGCCGATTGGCACGATTGCATGGCCCAAACAAGTCAGTTGCGATGGGAACTGACCACGCGCAACTACAAGCATGTATTAGAATACGTCCTCTACCACGGCCGGGGTATTATCAACACCGTTATCTATTGCGCGCTTTCGGTCGGATTGGCCCTGTTGGTCAACCCCCTGGCCGCCTATGCCCTCAGCCGATACAAGCCGCCGTCAACCTACAAGATACTGCTATTCTGCATGGCCACGATGGCGTTCCCCGGCGAGGTTACGATGATACCGTCGTTCCTGCTGCTGAAACGATTTCCACTCTGGCCTTTGATGGGCGGCCTTGTTGCGTTCATCGTGGTTTTGTGGATCCTCAGCAAATGCCTCGGCAATTGGCCCGAAGTCCTTAGAATGGCTTTGGCCCTGGGCGTCGGCATAATCGTCGGGGTGTGGGCCGTGCCTGCGGCTATGGGTAAGCCGCACATCTCGCTGCTGAATAACTTCGCCGCACTGGTATTGCCGGGCATGGCCAACGGTTACAGCATCTTTCTGCTCAAGGGCTTCTTCGACAGCCTGCCGAGAGAGCTCTACGAGGCGGCAGACCTGGACGGAGCAGGGGAATGGACGAAGTTCTGGACACTGACCATGGCACTTTCAAAACCCATCCTTGCCGTGATCGCCCTGTGGGCGTTCATCAGGGCCTACAGCGCGTTCATGTTCGCCCTGATCATCATCCCCGATCAGAACATGTGGACGATGATGGTCTGGATCTTCCAGCTCCAAAGCAGGGCTGACCCGCCGGTGGTCTATGCTTCACTGGTGATTGCCGCCATACCGACGTTCCTGGTCTTCCTGTTCTGCCAGGGCATCATCATGCGGGGCATCGTAGTGCCGGTGGAAAAGTAGATAACTGCGCAATAAGCTCGGCCGCAGTATAAGCATAGGCCACTATCCTCTGTGACGCGCGGTCTCTCCATCCATGGCGATTATGCCGGAGACGTTTACGCCGGCGTTCTGGAGGATCTGGACTGCTTGTTCGACGCTGGCCTTTGGAGTCTTACGCATTCTGACGGCCAGCAGGGCCATGTTAACCCATCTGCCCACCAGGGCGGCGTCGGCAAGACCAATGACCGGCGGCCCGTCCACAACGACGTGATCGAACCGCGACAGCAGCTGCCTTATCATCTCGTCCGTTTGACCGGCGCTGAGAATCTCGCCTGTTTCGTTGAAGTCGGCTTCGCCGGCAGTTATCACGTATAGGTTCGGCCGGCCGACCGTTTTGAATACATCCCTGGCCACGCACCGCCTCGTGAGCAACTGGCTCAGTCCGACTTCGTTACTCAGGCCGAACAGCTCGGCCACTCGGCCATGCCGGAGATCAGCGTCAATCAAGAGGGTTTTCTTCTGCTTGATTTCCGAAAAGCTGTACGCCAGGTTCGCTGCCGTGACAGTCTTCCCTTCCCTGGGCCGCGCGGAGGTGATCATGCAGCAAACACGCCGCTGGCCGCCCATTTGCAACAACGTCGTTCTAAGCTGTCTAATCTGTTCGCTTTGCTGCGATCTCGGCTTGTGATGGGTGAGGATTATTGGGCTGATGCAGAATGTCGATCCGCTCTTGTACGACTTTGCTTGTACAGAAGCAGACTCCTCGACCTGCTCTGCCTGTACGGCCGGTTCTTCAGTGGGTGCCGTACCTGATGCAGAAATGTCCTGTTCCGTCGGCTCGGCAGTGCGAGGAACGGCCCTCACGGGCCACGAGTCCAACAACCTCTTGGCAGCCGTCTCGGCGCTGGTCACTGCCATGGATATGGCCTGCACCACGTTGTTCTTAACA
>JABMQG010000126.1 GCA_013203365.1 Planctomycetota bacterium
ATAATCTCTGGCATGGGCGAGTTGCACCTTGAAATCCTTCACAACAAGCTCCTCCGGGATATGGGGGTGGATGTCAAGGTCGGCAAGCCGCGGGTGGCCTACAAGGAGACCGTCTGTGGCAGCGCCGTGGCGGAGGGGCGCTTCATTAGGCAGATCGGGGGCCGAGGCCACTTTGGCGTGGTTACCATTCGCATCGAGCCTTTTACGCCTGCTGCGGGCGAGGTGCCGGTTCGGTTCGAGAACGCCATCGTCGGCGAGGCGATCCCACGCCAGTTCCTGCCATCGATCGAAGAAGGTGTCCGCCAGGCATCACGGTCCGGACACCTTGCCGGGTATCCGATGGAAAACGTCAAGGTTACACTGATCAATGGCGAACACCACCCGGTCGACAGCAGCGAACTGGCCTTCATGCAAGCCGCAACGATGGCCTTTGAGCATGGTGTTGAACAGGCCGATCCGGTTTTCATGGAACCGCTGATGAAGCTGCAAGTGGTTACCCCTGAAGAGTTTCTAGGCGCGATCGCCGGTGATTTGAACGCCCGGCGAGGGGAGATCCAGAATATGGCCGTCCGCCATTCGATGCGTGTGATCGACGCAAAAGTACCCCTGGCCGAAATGTTTGGGTATACCACGGCCCTGCGCAGTATGACGCAAGGCCGCGCCACAAGTACGCTGGAACCGAGCCACTATGCGGTGGTTCCGCGCCATGTAGCTGAAGGGCTTTTGCGATATGTGTAAGACGTGTATATGCTCGCCCCCACCATTGCACCATGGCGATCGGCGGGGGCTGACTATAAAAAATGTAAAGAAATCTCAAACACTTTGTTGACAAGTTTTAGGATATCCGTATCGTAGACGGACTCTATATATCGTCAAGTAGAGTGTTTTGACCTTGGCTAGGCCCACGGGCCTGAATGCCGCGGTGATTACAGTGTCGAGCGGTGGGCGCTAGTTCATGAAGTTAAGCGGAGATTAGTGACCATGTTGCAGGACAAGATTCGCATACGTATGGAAGCCTACGATCATTCCGCGCTGGACAATTCGGCCAAAGAGATCGTTGACCATGCCGAGCGGACCGGCGCCCGGGTTCGCGGGCCCATTCCCCTGCCGACACGGATCGAGCGATACACCGTTCTCCGCGGCCCGCACGTGGACAAGAAAAGCCGAGAGCAGTTTGAGATGCGCACACACAAGAGAATCATCGACATTTATGAGCCAACTGTTCGCACCATCGAGGCGCTCAATCGCCTGATCGTGCCGGCCGGTGTCTTCGTAAAGATCAAGGCGTAATAGAAGTAATAAAAAAAAGGTCCTGCGGCTTGCCGAGCCACACAGTCGGTTTCGGCGGCAAGTCAATGGAAGTCTTGAAGAAGGAATAAGCGATGCAGGCGGCGCTGTTGGGCAGAAAGATAGGCATGACCCAGGTCTACGACGATGCCGGTGCAATTCATCCGGTGACGGTTGTGCAAGCCGGGCCGTGCTACGTCACCCAGCTGAAGACAGGCCGGCCTGATGGATATGACGCCGTGCAGATTGGCTTTGAGCCGGCCCGCCCGCAACGTGCGAGCAAGCCGATTATCGGACACGCCAAGAAAAGCGGCACCCGGGCGATGCGCTGCTACCGGGAGATACGCCTCAATCAGCCGGAAACCGACCTGCAGATGGGCGCCGAACTGACAGTCGCGATGTTCGAGGACGTCTCGTGGGTGGATGTGATCGGCACGACCAAGGGAAAAGGCTTTGCCGGCGTAATTAAACGGCACCATTTTCATGGGATGCCGGCCTCCCACGGTTGCGAACGCAAGCACCGCGCCCCGGGCAGCATCTCCTCCCACGGGAATGGCCGCGGAGGCTCTGGCGGCCCGAAAAAAGGCAAGAAAATGGCCGGGCATATGGGAGATGTCCGCTGCAGCAGCCGAAATCACAAGTTGATGAGTGTGGACGTCGAAAACCATCTGCTGTTGATCAAAGGGTCCGTCCCGGGCGCCAACGGTGGATTGGTGCTGGTGCGAACATCCAAGACGAAACGGGAAGCGAAGAAGTAAGCTTTCCTGCAAGGACATAGTGTAATGCTGGAAGTGCAGGTATATAACATACAGGGCGAAGCGGTCGAAAAGCTTCAGGTGGACGAGGCGGCCTTTGGCGGCGAGGTCAATGTTGCGCTGCTCAAACAGGCGGTGGTGGCCTATCACACCAACAGCCATGCGGGATCGTCCGCCACACGGGGCCGAGGGGAGGTCGTCGGATCAACGCGAAAAATATATCGCCAGAAAGGCACCGGCAACGCCCGCCATGGACCGGTTCGTAGCAACATCATGCGAGGCGGCGGCGTGGCCTTCGGCAAGGATTCGCGGCAAGTCCGCCACCGCTTGAGCAAGATGTCCCGCCGAAGGGCGTTGCAGTCGGCGATATTGGCGAAACTGTTGGGTGCCGACTTGTTGGTCGTCGACGAACTCAAACTCGACCAGCCCAAAACCAAGACAGTGGCGGCGTTGCTGGGCAGACTCCACCTTGACCGTGGTTGCCTTCTCGCCTTGGCCGAGCGCAATGACGTGATCTACCGCAGCGCACGCAACCTGCCTCGGGTTGATGTGCGAATTGTAGCGGAACTAAACTCGTATGACGTCACTAGGCGGCAGAAAATGCTGCTTACACGCGATGCTATGAACTGTCTACTGCAAGGATAGAGCGTTTCATGGATATGTATAACGTCATAATTCGACCGCTTATTACAGAAAAAGGCACGCACCAGAGCAGCAGGTTGAACGCCTATGCATTCGAGGTGCATCGTGATGCCAACAAGGCCCAGATCAAGGTGGCGGTCGAGAAGATCTATCAAGTGAAGGTTATGGACGTGCGGACTGCAAACCGAAAGGGAAAGCCCAGAAATAGCGGCGCGCACCACAATACTACCAAGGCGTGGAAAAAAGCCGTGGTAGTGCTTGACGATGTTCACCACATTGACCTGTTCTGATGTTCCGAGCAAGCGTAGTTAATTCTCGGTCAGGCCGATTTGTGAATTGGCGGAAAAGAAAGACTCTGTAATCATGGGAATTAAGATTTACAAGAAGACGTCCCCTGGCCGCCGATTCGCCAGTGTGAATACCCGGGATGAAGTGACCAAAACCACCCCGGAAAAGACCCTGCTGCGTAAACACAACATGACCGGCGGTCGCAACCACAGCGGCAAGATCACCAGCAGATGCCGCGGGGGCGGCAACAAGCGGATGTACCGTATCATCGATTTCAAGCGAAACAAAGACGGCGTGGAAGGTGTGGTCGCGGGGATCGAATACGATCCGAACCGCTCCTGCCATATTGCCCTTATCCATTACACCGACGGAGAGAAACGCTATATCCTTTGCCCCCTGGGCCTGAAAGTTGGCGTCAAGATTATCAGTGGCGATCGCGTGGAGCCCAGTATAGGAAACTGCATGCCTCTGCTTCAGATACCGCCTGGGCTGGCAGTGCATAACGTCGAATTGATCCCGGGCCAGGGCGGGAAAATGGTCCGCTCGGCAGGGTCGGCGGCCAGACTGGCGGCCAGGGAGGGGAATCGCGCCACATTGATTCTTCCCTCCGGCGAGATGAGAATGGTTGATATCCGCTGCCGGGCCACGATTGGTCAGATTGGCAACATCGAGCACGGGCGCGTGCGGCTCGGCAAGGCCGGTCGAAAACGTCATCTTGGCCGGCGTCCGCATGTTCGCGGCGTGGCAATGAACCCGGTGGCGCACCCCATGGGTGGTGGGGAAGGCCGCTCGCACGGCGGAAGGCACCCGTGTAGTCCGACCGGAAAGCTAGCCAAAGGTGGAAAGACTCGTAATAAGCGGAAGGCTTCGAACAAGATGATCGTACGTCGGCGACGAAACGTCCGACAAGGCCAACTGGTCCTCTGACGTCGCCGGATTTCAGTCCGTACTGCATGGAACGAAGACTATGACAAGAAGCTTAAAAAAAGGCCCTTACGTCGTGCCGAGGATCTACCGCAAGGTCGAGCTTATGAACGAGTCCAACCAGCGGGAACCGGTAAAGACTTGGGCAAGGGCCTGTACCATAGTGCCGGAGTTCATAGGGCATACCTTCATGGTATACAACGGCAAGCAGTTTCATCGCGTCTTTGTGACCGAAGACATGGTGGGTCACAAACTGGGCGAATTC
>JABMQG010000127.1 GCA_013203365.1 Planctomycetota bacterium
ATTATACATTCTCCATCCTTGGTGCCAGGCCACGCCGGTGGCCCTTGCGATTACCGGTGGCCAATTTATCAGACAGCATCTAGCTCGGCAGTAAAAGAATCTTTCCCTGCGTGCCATCGAGTGCCTTTTCGAAGGCTTCGTGGCCTCGGATCAAGGGGTATCTGGCGGTGGCGATCCTGGCAAGTTTTTCGGGGTATTTGAGTGCAAAGGCCTCGGTCCGGCCCCAGGTCTGCCAGATCCTGCGGCCAAAGTGTCCTTGTATGTGAAGCTCCTTGTGAACGATGTCCCTGAGGCCGTCGATCGTTATCGGCACGTGCGGGTTACCGATCATCACCAGGTGGCCGCAGGTGCGGGTGTAACGTATTGAATCAATGATCGCATCGACGCTGCCCGAACAGTCGATTACTACCTCGACCCCGATCCCGTCGGTCAATTCCAGGATAGCCCGGACGGGGTCTTCGGCACCGGGGTCGATGGCGACATCGGCTCCGACTTCAAGGGCCAGCTTGCGGCGACCAGGACACGGTTCGATTACAATAATGTTTTGGGCGCCGCGAGTCGAGGCCACCGCCGCTACCATCTGACCGATCGGGCCCGCACCGATGATTGCCACCGGCTGATCTTGAA
Source organism: Planctomycetota bacterium (assembly GCA_013203365.1). GTDB lineage: Bacteria > Planctomycetota > Phycisphaerae > SM23-33 > FEN-1343 > JABMQG01. Next base: position 628 of record JABMQG010000127.1, read on the forward strand.
GATCGACTGCCTCGGCCCCTCGCATCGCGACCCCCAACGGCTCCATCATCGCGGCCAACTCCAGGGGCACGTCCGATTCGATTTTCCAGACGGCCCTTTCGTTGATAAGACCGAACTCGCTGAAACAGCCGTTGACGTTGTGCCCGAATAACACCATGTTCGAGCATACGTGCGAGCGGTCGTTCCGGCAGTACCAGCACTTACCGCACGAGATGTGGGTTTCCGCGCTGATGCGATCGCCGGGTTTGAATGCCTCGACCCCCTTGCCCACCGCAACCACGGTTCCGGACATTTCATGGCCCAGGACAACGGGCAAAGGCTTTACCGTTCCAGGCGCCCAGTTGTCCCATCGGTACATCGTCAAGTCCGACCCGCAAATTGCCGCGGCCCCGAGAGAGTAAACCACTTCATGCGCTCCGGGTGAAGGTTCTTTCATGTCGATGATTTCAATGCCTGCTTCAGGCCTTGTTTTCGCTATCGCTTTCACGCTTGTGGATCCTCAATGTTCCAGGTTCTTGTTCAGGAAGCACGTCAGTAAAGTTTTTTTTACAATGCGCCTGATCCCCTTTTTTTATTGGTCGAAATCCACAAGAATTCTGGTAATCGCGGCGGGGTCGGCGTTCCATTGGGCAAGGGCCTGGCCGGCGCGGGCAAACGGAACGACCAATGAAATAACGTCATCGACGGGGAACCGGCCTTGCTCTAGCATGCGGATAACGGCTGGGAACTCTTCGAGTGCGTTGCGCGAACCCAAAATGTTCAGCTCCTTCTGCACGAACAGGTTGGTCGGCAGGTCGACCGCCGACTTGACGTAGCCGATGTAGACGACCCGCCCGGTGAATGCGACTTCCTCGATGGCGGCCTTGAAAGTGGTCGGCAACCCGACCGCCTCGATCACAACGTCCGGGCCGTCCGGTGCTATCTCTCGCAGGGCCTCGTGCAGCGACTGATGGGAAGAATTGACGGCGTGCTTGGCGCCGGCTCGCTGGGCGATTGCGAGCTTGCCGTCGTCTATGTCGATGGCCACCACCGTCGCATCCCGGAAGGCTGCTCCCGCGACGGCGCCCAGGCCCACCGCCCCGCAGCCGAAGATGGCCACCACGTCCGACTGGTTCACCCTGCCGCGTTCGACGGCGTGGAAGCCCACGGACAGCGGCTCCACAAGGGCCAGCTCTCTCAGCGACAGCTTCTGCGAACCGTAGAGCTTTCGCCATGGCACCGTGATGTATTCGGCCATTGCCCCGTCGCGTTGAACACCCAACGTCTGGTTGAACTGGCATGCGTTGGGCCGGCCTCGGCGACAGGAAGCACATTTCCCGCAACTGGTGTATGGCGAGATGGTAACGTTCGCACCCGCCGGAAACTGCGACCCGGCCGCCGCCGCCGGCCGTTCGACGGTCGCGGCAACCTCGTGGCCGGGTATTCGCGGCAAGGCCACCATGGGGTTATTTCCGCGAAAGGTGTTCAGGTCGGACCCGCAGTAGCCTACCCTGCGGACACGCAGCAGTGCCTCCTCGGAAGAGGGGGTCGGTTTTTCACTCTGACGTATCTCGGTGCTAAGCGGGGCTGTAATGAACAGGGATTTCATTGGTTGTCTTTCACAAACGATATGCTCGAATGGCGGTTTCGCCAAGCACCTGCTTCTGCTCGGCAGGTGAGAGCGTGGAGATAAAATCGGTGACGATACTGAACCATCTTTTGTATTCACAGGCCAGCAGGCATACAGGCCAGTCCGAGCCGAACATGATCCTGTTCGCCCCGAACGCTTCCAAAACCACTTCCACGTAGGGCCGCAGTTGATCCGGCGTCCACGAGCGGTGATTTGCCTCGGTGACTAGGCCGGAGAGCTTGCAGTAGACGTTTTCCCGCCTGGCCAGCACCTGGATGTTCTCCCGCCAGGGGTCCAAGACGTTGTGGCGGATTTCTGGTTTTGCGACATGGTCAAGCACAAAGACCTGCTGAGGATGTTTGTCCACGAACTTGATGGTCTGAGGCAGATGGCGCTCGAAGATCAGGACGTCATAAACCAGGTCAAACCGCCTCAAAGCGGCGATGCCTTTGTTGAAGTCGCCGCGCAACATGTAGTTCTCATCGGCCTCGTCCTGAAGAACGTGCCGGACGGCCTTGAGCTTCGAATTCGAGGCGAACTGGGCCAGGCTGTCGCTTACCGTCGGGCAGATCAACGGCACCCAGCCGACAACGCCGCGAATGAAGTCGTTCTCATCCGCCATCTCCAGCAGGCACCGGGTTTCCTCTATTGTCTGCCTGGCTTGGACGCTGACTACGGCGTCGATGCCGACGGCGTCAATCAGGGCCTTCAGATCGCCCGGAAGGAAATCCCGGCGAATCGCATTCATGGATTCATCAATCCATCCGTATTCGGCCGGGCTGTACTTCCAGAAATGGTGGTGGGCGTCGATCTTCATTATGGCCTCTCCCGCCAGTTCTGGTCGTTGTTCTCGGGCCGGCCCTGCATCCACATGAGGTTCTTGACGGGCTTGATAATGGCCTCGATTTGCCGAAGCAGCTCGGGATTGTTTTCCATTTCCAGCACCTTGAGGTTGGCCTGGACGTGTCGCAGTTTGCTCATGCCCACCAGCGTCGTCGACACGAACGGGTGGTCCAGGCAGAACCTCAGTGCCACGTCGGCCACGTCTGCGCCGGCCTGCTTGCACGCGGCGACCACCTCGCGGGCCGCTTCAAGGATGTTCTGCCCGGCCGGGTGCCAGGGGGGCGGGCCCTTTTCCGTCAGGATCCGCATGTGCAGCGGAGAGCCGTTGATCAGGCCGATGTTCTTTTCCCTGCACAGCGGTGTGAGCACGTCGTCCAAGTCCGAAACCATCAGGTTGAATCGGCAGAACGTCAGGATCGTGTCCACCTGCGCGCATGAGGCGACGTATCGAAGCATCTTCAACGGCAGGCCGGTAATACCCACGAACCGCACCTTGCCCTTTTCTCTAAGCTTGTGCAGGGCGGGTATGGTCTCATGGACGATTGTATCCGGATCGGCGACGTACTCGATGTCGTGGATCTGGAGCAGGTCCACGTAATCGGTCCGAAGCCTCAGTAGCGATTCATCGATGCTTGCGGTAACCCTGGCGGCGGAATAGTCGCAGCTTTCCAGCTCCGGACCGTATCGGCCGCACTTGGTGGCGAGGAATATCTTGTCCCGCTTGCCCTCCAGGGCCTTGCCGAGTCGCGTCTCGGCGAGCGTGCGACCGTAATAGGGCGAGACGTCGAAGTAGTTGATTCCGTTGTCTATCGCACAGTGAACCGCTCTGACGCCCTCGGCTTCCTCGATCTGCCCGAATTCGTTGCCCAGAGGCGAGGCTCCGTAGCCGATGACGGAGACCTTCATATTCGTTCTGCCCAGGATTTTGTACTGCACTTTGTACACTCCCATCACTGCGGATTTCACTTCCGCCGTTTGATGCAGGGTTGAGAAAAGCCTGTGATTACAGCGTCAGACGCCGCCCCATTATACAGAAGCCGTCCGTGGCGTCCATGGAATCCGAGTGTTTTCGGCGTGTTACCCTCGTGCCCTTACGACCTTCATCGACCCTGGTTACGTTGGGCTACGATCTGCCGATTCAGACGCCGAAGCAGACGCAGTAACAGCGGCGCAAAGACGGCGGTGCATACGGCCAGCAACAGCACTTGAATCATCTCCCGCCAGAGCATAACGGCAGTGGCCCGCACGTACAGATTGACGAACAACCTCGCCGGCACATGTCCCAGCAGACAGAACGCAAGGGTCGTCAGGGCCTGGGAAAGTGGATTGTCCGCAAACACGGCCGAGCGAACCTGGAATATCGCCCACGCTGCGATGGCGAAACAACATGCGTACAGGCCGATCGGCTCGCAGACGGATGACAGGTCGATCAGCAGGCCCAGGACCCATCCGGCGAGCATTGCGTCGGTGGCCATTCGCACCCGCAAGGTGACTAGCACGGCCACTATGGCCAGAAAATCGACGCTGAGTGACAGCCCGGTGGCGCCCACGCCAACCCGCAATACCGCCCCGACGGATATCTGCGCGATGAGTGCCAATACGGCCAAAGGTATGAACACAAGCCATCGCAAAGCTGTTTAACCTCCCCTGACCAATGGAACCACAACGTACACTTCGCGGAGCAATTCAAGCTCGGCCGCGGGCTTCACTTCGAGCGTGACGTGCTTGGGATTGTCGGGCACTACACGCACAGCCGAGACGGTTCCGATGAATATGCCCACGGGCAGCCTGGCGTCGAGGCCCATGGTAACGACATAGTCGCCGACCTCCAGACCTTGCTGGCCCGGGACGGCAGTGGAGACCATCCTTTCCAGATCGCCGGTGAGATTCACCGGAATCATCGCATCGTCCGGGCCGAGCGGGCGCGTCACGGGAACCACTTTGTCGCCGACCACCTCGTCGACGACGATCTTGCGCTGTTTCCGCGGGTCGTAAACACGTTTGACGAAGGCCTGGACATGGAAGTCGGGATCGGTCAGAAGTTGCAGCTGCGCGGTCCAGGCGCCGCTGGCGACGATCTGACCAACCATCGCGGCGCCGCTGAGGACGGCACGCGGCGCACCGGGTATGGCCGTTGGTCGATTTGTCAGCAGCGACCGGGTGGTTACGAATTGGCCTTTGCCCACCCTTTTCCCAGTCCGTACCCGACTGACGCGCTGGTAGGGGGTTGGGCCATAAGCGATTACCGTTGCGGGGATCAGCATACATGGGAAGTCGTCTTCAAACGCCTGCCGCCATCGGCCCATCTCGGCGAGTTGCTGTTGCTGCTCGGCGTATTGCTGCTGGTAGAAGACGACCTGTCGTCTGAGGGTGTCATCCACGTATCGCATCAGCTCGCGACGCATCGCCTCATTGTCGGCCAGCAGTCGGCGTGCCGTCTCGTCGTCTAAGGGGGCGCCCAGCAGGTCCCGCACGTTGCACCTGATGCCGCCGGCGGCGTAGGTTAGCCCGTGACTGAGCGGCGCAAGCAGTGGCGCCAGGGTCTCTCGCGGCCAGCCGAACCCCTCGCGCCAGGTTAAGCAGGAAATAACCGAAACGGCCATCAGACCTGCCAACACCTGTTGCCTCGAAACCTTGCGCATCCGCCTCATGGCACCCATGTTAACCGACCGACCGCGCCGACGGGAATTGGAAAGTCTTACCTATAGAGCGGAATTGACGAAACAGAATCGAAGCGAATGCCGCTTGCCCTGACAACTCGTTTTCAGAACTGGTCCTGGTCGCTCTCCATTGTTTCTTTCCAGAGCTCCAGGTTTTCCAGGTAGACGGCCGTGCCTCGAGCGACGCAGGTGAGGGGGTCGTCTGCGAGTCTACAATTCAGCCCGGTGGCGTTGGTGAGCACGACGGCCATGCCTTTCAGCAGCGCCCCGCCGCCGGCCAGCACGATGCCGTTGTCGACCAGGTCGGCGGCCAGTTCAGGCTCGGCCCGCTCCAGGGTGCGGGTGACGGTGTCGATGATCGCGCCGATCGGCTCCTTGAGGGCCTCGCGAACTTCATCACTGGAGATGATGGTCTTTCGTGGCAGACCGCTGATCATGTCGCGGCCTCGGACCTCCATGGTTAGCTCTTCGGCCAATGGCGAGGCGGATCCGATGTTGATCTTGATTTTTTCGGCGGTCTGCTCTCCGATCATGAGGTTGTACGTTCGCTTCAGATAAGCGGAAATGGCCTCGTCCATGTCGTCGCCGGCGACGCGGACGGACTCGCATACGGTGATGTCGGCCAGCGACATTATGGCCACCTCTGTGGTTCCGCCGCCGATGTCAACGATCATACTGGCAGTGGGTTCGGCCACGGGCAGTCCGGCCCCGATACCTGCGGCCATGGGCTCCTCAACGAGGTATACACGCCTGGCGCCGGCGCGTTCGGCGGAGTTGAGCACAGCACGCCTTTCCACTGCGGTGATGCCGGACGGAACTGCGATGACAACACGCGGGCGACGAAAGCTCGACATACGCCCGGCATGCACCTTGCGTATGAAATAGCCGAGCATGGCCTCGGTAATATCGAAGTCGGCAATCACGCCGTCCTTGAGTGGGCGGATGGCCGTGATGCTGCCCGGGGTTTTGCCGAGCATTTCCTTGGCCACCAATCCGACGGCGTTACCGTTCTGAAGCACGCGATTGGTGCCTCGCCGGACGGCGACTACGCTGGGCTCGTTCAGCACTATGCCTTGGCCGCGTACGCAGACCAGGGTATTGGAAGTGCCAAGGTCGATGCCCATGTCGGATGAAAACAGTCCGAGTATAGCATTGAGAATCACCGCGAATTCTCCCGGTGCCAGACGCCTTCTACGGTGCAACGATTCGGCAGCAGGGCCGACATTCGACCGATCAGCCCTATCCCAGCCGCGTCGCCCTAGTAACGGCTCGCGAACGAGGCCGGCTGCTTGGCTACCTGGGGATTCCGACCCCTTTGAACAGTTGGCCGACGGACAGCCCGTAGTTATGCATCAGGTCCCAACAGACCACGATACACCCCACCAGCAGGAACAGTATTCCCACCAGCAGCAGAACGGTATAGATATCTGGGGCTAGCCTTCTAATCGGCCCAGCGATAATGCCGCCCAGCCGGGTCATGGGTTAGCTCCCTTACGCGAGGTCAGACTTGTTGTTGCCTTGTCGCCCTGAATCGGGGTCAGTTGAAGATCGCTCAGCGAGCCGGCGCTGGTGTTGGCGTCAACCGTGGCGACGATCATCGTTCCCACCAGTTGATCGCCGCGGTACAGGATAAATCGCATGCCCTCGGTCACGCCGGATGCCAATCCTACGTTCAATTGCGCCACATTCTGATCCGCGATCACCGCCAGCACGCTGCCATCGATTGCGGCCCCTTGTGCCGAGGCGACTTGATCGGATGTCTCGGACACCTCGAAGCCGCCCATGCGAAGCTTGTCTTCCAACTCCTTGATCTTCTCTTCCGCAGAGGCCAGCAGAACGTGCTTCACGCGGGCCGCCTCCTTGGCGTGAGTGAGGTCGCGTGTAAGTTCATTGATGGTGCGTTTGTCCTGCTGGAGAAGGTCGTTTTGCTTCTGGACCACCTGGAGCCGGTTCGCCAGTTGTTCGCTCAACTGATTGTTCCGCACCACCTGCTGCTTCACCGATTCTGTCAGGGCGGTGTTGTTGGCCTGCAGGCTCGCGATGGTTGTATCCTTGCTGGCGATCTGTCCCAGGGCCTGTCCCAGGGCCTGTTGTTTCTGGGCCATCATGGCCTCCGACGATCTGACCA
>JABMQG010000128.1 GCA_013203365.1 Planctomycetota bacterium
ACTGATGCCGTTGGTGCTGGGAAATCGCCGCAAGTGGGGCTTCTACGCTACGACCTGCACGCTTGGCAGTATATTGGGGGCGATGGTCGGATATGCCATTGGCATGGGCCTCTGGAGCGTCTTGGAGCCCTATGCCTACCAGTATTTGGGCTGGGCCGGCTTTACCCCCGACAACTTCACAAAGGTCGCTGAGTTGTACCAGGACTATGATTTTCTGGCGGTCTTCCTCGCCGGGTTTACGCCCCTTCCCTTCAAGCTCTTCACCATAGCCGGCGGCGTATGCAGAATCAACTTCGGCGCGCTGGTTGGGGCCTCGATCATCAGCCGAGGGGCAAGGTTCTTCCTGGTCGCAGGCTTGATGCGAGCGTTCGGGGCGAAGATAACCCCATTCATCGAGAAATACTTCAATCTGCTGGCGCTGCTATTTACGGCACTGCTGATTGGCGGCTTTGCCGTCATCAAGTACCTGCGATAGGTCCGGATCCTCAACCTTGGTTTTTTTCTCTATCAGTCTTCAACCGCACTGCACTCAGGCCTTGGTCTTGACAACTTCCCGTTCGTCTTCGTGGTAATCGTAGAACGCATCGTAGTTCTTCTGTAGATATCCACCGGCCGTCGCCCGGACCGCGTTTAACGCAACGCCCAGCACGTGGGCCCCGATGCGATTGAGGCTCGCTCGGCAGCGAGAGACGATACCATGGGTGTTCGACCCGGCCCGCACCACCAGTATCACCCCGTCCAACTGCGTGGCCAAGACGCTTGCGTCGCTGATCAGTAGCAGGGGGGGGCCGTCGAAAATGACATGGTCGTATTGCTGGGCCATCTCGGCGAGCATTTTCTTGGCCAAGCTGCTGCCCAACAACTCGTTGGGGTTGGGCGGGAGTTTGCCGGAGCCTATGACCGACAGGTTGGTCACCTTTGTGCCCTGTACGCACTGGTCCCAGGGCTTCTGGCCGGACAGGACGTCGGATAGACCCGCTTCGTTCGCCACGTTCAGCAATCTCGCAACCGCCGGGCGGCGAAAATTGGCGTCCACCAGGAGCACCTTCTGCTCGTTGTTGGCGATGGCGATGGCCAGGTTGGTCGCGACAGCGGTTCGACCGTCCTCGGGGCTGGGACTGGTTACAAGCAGCGAGCGGTGTCTCTCGGCCGGCCCGCTGAACAGCAGGTTCGTTCGCAATTCGCGAAACGCCTCCCCGACAAGTGAATCCGGATTCGTCAGGCAGGCGACGCGGACATCCTCGATTTCGTCGAACACATCGTCGGTGTGCGGGATCATCGTCAGCAAGGGCAGGTCCACCCGCCTGGTGATGTCGCTCGGCGTCTTGACCGATGTGTCCATGAACTCCAGCGTGAACGCCAGGCCAAGCCCGATCACCAGCCCCAGCAGACACCCCAGCGGAATCATCACCGGCAGTTTTGGCCAACTAGGCTCCAGGGGAACGTCCGCGAAATTGTATATGATCGCAGAAACATCTTGCAGGACCAGCAGGGAATCCTGAAGGCGGGCCCCTACACGCTGCATGTTGTCCTGGATGTCTTGCTTCTCCTCTTCCATCCTAGTTATGTTCTGAACATGCTCGTCCATGGATCTACGTTCGCCCATGATTCGGTTTCGACGCTCGGAGATCTCCGTCAGTTGCTTTTGGTACACGGCCAGTCGTTGCTGGAAGTTGACTTTCAGCGATTTCACGTTTGTGTCGATCAATTCCCGCCGACGGACATCGATCTGGTAGCGGAGACTGTTGAGACTGGTGATAAACTCCTGGCGTCGCGGATGTTTGGGTGCGTACCTGTTCTCGACGCTGGGCGCTGCGACCTCAAGGCCCCTAAGCTGAGACTCCAGCGTTCGCAATTGCAGGTCGGCATCCATCGCCTGAAGGACCATCGGGTTGGTAGCCAGAAGGCCCTGTTCATCCTGCTCGATGATGGCGCTCAACGCCGCCTCAGCATCGGTGGCGAGCATTTCCACATCCGTGAGCCTTCTGGTCACATCCTGCATCTCGATGGTCAGACTGTCCCGCTGCCTGAGCATCGCCGGGATTTTGGCTTTGCTGAGTTCTTCCTTGATGGAGTTTTGCAGTGCGGTCAGTCGGGTTTGATAAGTCTTCAAGCTATCCCTCAGGGCCTCGATTCCCTCATTTCGCTTTCTGTTGACAAGCTCATTGGCCGTGTTCACGAATGCCTTGGCGACCTCATTGATGATTGTGGGCAGCTCCTGAATGTCCCTTGAGGTCTTGCCGACAACAGTCATTCCTATGCCGATATAGTTGGTTTCCGGCATGAGCATTACGGAAAGCTCCTCGTCCAGCTCCGTGACGGCCTTGATAAGTTTCGGGTCGCCCTTGCTCAGCCGCTTGTACCATTGTGTCCTTTTCATGGGCTCACTGTCCAGCGCACTGTAAAGCACGCTGTTTGTCTTCACCAGGGCGGCGTTGCTTTTCTTGTATCTATCGATCGCCTCGTCGCGGTCGTACATTGCACCGGTGCCCAACACCGTTCTCGACGGCGGATTCAAGAAGATATAGGCCTGGCTGGAGTAGAAAGGCCAGAACTTCAGCCAGAGCATCGTGCTGACCACGGAAAGGACTGCAAAGATGCCGAAGCAGATCAGAATCAACCATTTCCGCTTGCGAACGATCAGCAGGAAATCCCTGCCGGTCAACTTGCCGACGGCAGGACCGGCCGGGAGGCCTGGACGCTGTCTTGGACCAACCAGTACCCGTGGAGTCTGTTCTCGCGTTTGAATGCCGGTCATGGGGTATCTCGTTTCAAACTTGCCTTGTCCTTGAGTTTCTGGTAGAAATCGTCTTGTTCGTTGTCTCTTACAAGTTCGAATCCCATTTGATATTGTTGGCGGGCCTCATCGGTGCGGTCGAGCCTTTCCAGCACCCGGCCCAGGTGGTAGCGGTTTGCGGACGCGGCACCCAGATCGATTGATCGGTACAATTCCCGCTCTGCTTGAGAAAGGTCGCCGGCAGCGAAATAGGCCCAGCCCAGAGTGTCCGCCACATTGGCGTTGTTGGGGGCCAGCGAGCAAGCCATGCTGGCATACTTCACCGCTTCGCCAGGTTTGTTCAGGTTGTCGGTCAGGAGGCAGGCGAAGTTGTTGAGCAGATTCAGGTCGTTGGGGTTCTTCTTCATCGCCTGGAGATAAGCCTCCCTGGACGCCTCGTACTGCCCCGTACGCTGGCATATTTCCGCGAGCACGCGATAGACCAGAAACGCTGATCTGTCATCTATCTTACTCGTATCTATCTTCTTCAGCGCCGCAATCGCTTCGGCAGATTCGCCGTTCTCGCTCAGCGCAGTTCCCAACAGCATTCGTCCCGCCCAAGTATCTTCGGCCGCCACCAATCGATTGAGCAAGTCAAGATATCGGACGGCCCCGCCGCCGGCACGGGCCAACTGCCGGCCCACGAATACCGCTTCGCTGCCTTGGCAGAGCTTCAATGCCTGTTGAATGTTGGCCAGCCCGCCATTTTCGTTGCCCTTGGCCAGTCGCGCTCGGCCGACCGAGGCCAGCATCATCGTTGCGACGTCTCGCGAAGACTCTTTTATCTTGTCGGCAATGGCGATGACCTCATCATTACGGCCAATGTCGAGCAACAGGGAAAGATAGTTCATCAGCAGTTGAACGTTGGATTGTTCCAGATGCCAAGCCTTTTCCGCGGCAGCCACCTGGCGGACCTGGTCTTTGCGCCGTCCCCACATTTCGGATTCGAGTACGTGCCAAACGCCGGATGTCGGCATGAGTTTCTTGCCGGCTTCCAGGGTCTGCTCCAGCGGCGCCCAGTCATCCAACGACAGGTACAGGGAGGCCAATTGGAACATCAGCTTCGTCGAGCCCTCATTGGCGGCCAGCGATTCAACCAGGACAGTCTTTGCCGAGGCCGGGTCTTTCTTGGTTATGTAAATGTTGGCTAATCGAATCGCGATCTCTGGCGCGTTCGTCACCAGAAGGGCCTCTTGCAGGTCACGGACGGCCTCGTCCAGCCGGCCTTTGCCGATCAGCGCCCCGGCCCGCCACAACCGGACGGCGACCATTGTCGGTTGTGCATCGAGAATCCGGCCGTACAGGTCTATCGCCTGGTCCAACTGCCCGAGCATCTGGATTGCCCGCGCCTTTAGTGCCAAGGCCCTGAAGTCGTCGCTGTTCTCGGAAAGGATAGTGTCCGCCAATTCCTTGGCCTGTTCATATCTGCCGCCGTTCAGCTGCACTTGGATAAGGGTCAACCGAAGAGACGGTTGCCCCGGCAGCAGCTGGACGACTTTCTCCATCTCGGAAATCGCCGTGTCCCAGTTGCCCGTGTCCGAGGCGAATTTCATCATCGCTTCATGGGCTCGCGGATCGTTCGAATCCGCTGCGATCGCGGCCCTTAAGGCCTCCAGGGCCTGAGCATCCTGCCCGACAATCGCCAAGTGCTGTCCGTAGAGCACAAACAGTCCGACCTTGTCCGGTTCGATCTTGGCGGACTCGTCGAGCAGCGCGGGCACTTCCTTGCCCCTGTCGGTATCTCGTAGGAAACTGACCAGCAGTTGGAGATACGCCAGCGAGCCCGCCTTGCCCTGCCGATCGGCATAGAGCTTGCGGTAAATGGCTTCGGCGTCGGCGCTACGCGGCGGGTCCACTCGCGTGTAGGCCCTAGCCAACATGAGAAGGTTCTGTCCGTCGTCGGGGTTGTTGCTTCGGCGCTGCTCGCCAATTTTGATCAAGCCCGCCGGGTCGCTCCTCAACTCCTGGTACCGAAGCCAGTGCGCTCGAACGTAGGGCTCTTTGGGGGCATATGTATAGGCACGGTTGATCCACAGTTCGTGATCGGCCGTCTGACCCTTTTGCTCGGCAAGGCGCGCGAGGCCTATCAGGGCGGCGGGGTTGGCGGGATTCTGCTGATAGCTAAGGTTAAAGCTGTCAGACGCCAATAGCAGATCCCCTTTGCTCAGGTAAGCGGCCCCCATCAGTGCGTGGCCTTCGCTGTGCTGGGGCTGCTCTTTCAATAGCTCCTTGAGCACGGATATGACGCCGTCCCAGTCGCTTTGGGCCATGAGCAAGCGGGCCCGGAAAAGCTTGCCGCCTGCGTCGTCGATGTTGAGCTGCTCGGCCTTGGTCGCCAGTTCGGCCGCACGATCGTATTCTTTTGCTAACAGGTAATCCAAGAACAGGGCCCCAAGCGCATTGCCCGCTAGAGGGTCGATTTCAATCGCACGCAGCAAATGCTCTCGGTAAGACTGCTGGTCTGAGTGCTTCTGAGCAAGCCTGGCCAACAGCAGCTCCTTGCGGACGCCCTGCTCGTGCGCTTCGATGTATTCGGTTTCCACTTGCAGGCGTTGGGCTTGTGTCTCGGCGCCCAGCAGTTTCTCCAAAAACTTGAATTCTTCCGAGTCGGGAGAGCTCTTCAAGCCTTCTGCAAGGTACTGCTTGGCCTTTTCCGCCTGGTCGGCTTCCTGGTACATCCGGACCACCCGGGACAGGACATTCCCCGCAGAGGGGTGCTGGCGGTAGATCGCCATGTATAACTCGGCCGCTTCGGAAAGGTTCCCGATCAATTCGAGCCGGACGGCCTTTTGCAGGAGGGGCTGAATGAGCGGCTCGGTGATCTGCTCGGGGATTTCCACCTGCATCTGCTGTGTTGTTGTTTGGCTGGCCTGTTCGATCATTTGGCTCAAGGCCAGTTCCATCTTGTCGATGGCCGAAAGTTGCTCGTCGGTGGGGCTCAGCTGCCTCGCAAGCTTTAACGTCTGGTCGGCCTTGTCCTGCCAGCGGAATGCCAGCTGAAGCTGGGCCATTTGCATGAGGATCGGAACATCGTTGGGATAAGCACGCGACAATCTGTTGAGAATCCTCTCCGCTTCGCCGTATTGGGCCCGGTCGGGGCTCAGGTACAGTTGAACCAGCAGCAGGGTCGCTTCACGGTCCAACTGGCGAACAGAGCCTTCGTATGCCTTTCGGAAGAACTTTTCGGCATCGGGGGTATTGCCTTCTACCAAGGCCAACGTGCCCTGGAGCTTGGCTGCATTGACGCTTTCGGAGTGGTATTTCGCGAAGAAATCGACACTGGTCTTGGCTTCAGCCAACTTCTCAGCGACGGCGGGCGCGTCTCGGTCCTTTTGCTGCCTCAACTGCCACAGGAGCAACGATGCCAGGCTCTCGTGGGCTGCGAGCAAGCTGTTGAGATATTGCATTCTCTCATTCGGCTTCATCTCGCGGGTCAACTCCTCCCAACGCGACGCCTCGGTTTTCACCATGGCGTCACGCAACACGGCAACGGCTTGATCGGTCTGTTGCCGGTATGCGTGGATCCGAGAGATGCTCAGGTATGGGGCCATGACTTTGGGATCGACCTGCAATGCTTCCGTGAAGGCCGACATGGCTTTATCAATATCCGGCTCCTTCTTGTCCTTAAGGCTGATCAGGTGGTATCTCCCGATCGCTTCGTAATCGAGGGCGCTCTTGTTCGGTGCGGACAAGGCCTGGGCGAACTGTGCCTCGGCGACGTCAACGTCGCCGGTAAACAGCAGATATTGTGCATAAGCTATTCGCAGGAGGACGGCATCAGGATTTGCAATAAGGGCCTTGCTCAACACTTCACGCGCAGCGTTGGCGTCTTCCTGCCGACTGCACAAGACCGACCAGTCCAGGTATACCTGGACATTGGTCGGGTCCAATTCCGCTGCCTTGGCGTAGGCATCCTTGGCAAAGGTCAATTGTTCAGGCGAATTATCCTGCCCCGCCAGATTGGTGTGTGCAATGGCAATCCGGTGATAGGTCTGCGCGTCGTCGGGTGTGATGCGTAGCTGTTTCTCGGCTTCTTCCAGAAACTTCTCCCAGTGCTTGAATACAATCGCCTGAGTCCAGAAGAAGTCAGTCAACTGATCTTGTGCCTGCTTGTTCCGAGGGTCGTCCCGCATCACGGCCTGTAATTCCGATAAGCGGGTATTGACGATGGCGCGTACCTTCTCTTGATTCAGCGTCTGGTCCAGACGAGGCCATTTGTCTAGAAAATCGGCGAAGGCCAGGCGATACTCGACGGCCTGCTCCAAGTCCCTCTTGCTGGCGGCATTGACCGCCCTCACATACAGGCCGGCGGCATTATTGTACTCGCTGGAGGCGACCTTGGCCTTGGCGTCCGCGAAGTACTTGGCCGGGTCTTTGGGCAAAAATCTTATCAGGGCCGCAACCCCGGCCCCAACTACCAATACACCCACGACGCCAAGGGCGATAAGGGCCTTCCGATTTAACTTCTTCCTTCTCCTTTTGGCCATTACTTCCTAACCCGGCCTGTCGGGCCGGCCTCTCTGTGCTTGGGTTACTTCGATCTTATTCCGCCCGCCGGCCTCGTCGGCAAACGGCGATCTATCGGGCATCTTCGTTGCTTTCAATGTTCTTGATGTACTCTTGAGAAGGAAAATGTTCAAATATCGCTTTGGCGGAGGCGGCGAAAAACGCCTGGCACATTTCATCCTGCTCGGCCACCGTCAACGCCTTGGCGTAACCATTCCTAAGGCCAAAGCGATTGGCCTCGAGTTCCACCTTTGCGTAGTAGCAGTACTTGTCTCGTGGGTCGGCCAACATCGTACGGACTTGCTCACGGCTGTTTGCCGCCGCGCCGTTGACGCTGAAGACGTAGTATACCAATGAATCCACCTGCCCGCTACGGGCGGTTCTCCGAGTGAAGGCAGACCGTCGCACATCCACCTGCTGCCAGTTGCGCCACTGGGCCGGCAGATCCGGCAGGCGCCAAGTGACCACCGACTCGCCGGCCTTTTGCGCACCACCGGCCAGCATGCAAGCATCAGGCACGTGTGGCACGGCATCCAGCAAGCCTGTGTAATAGGCCACGTGCACACGTATATAAGCCAGCGAACGCTCTTTCGATTTGATATTGTCCTTGTAAAACCAACTGATAAAGTCCTTCGTTCCGAGCGTCTCCACGACGTCGTCGGTCAGCGTTGCCTTACCGTGGTAAATCCCCTCTTCCGGCCAATGTATCGCCTCGGCCAAGGTGAATCGCGTCCCGAAAGACGAGGGTAGTTCTTCCAGACTCGACAGTAGAGGAACCTTGGCCTTGGCTAAGACGATCCCCAGGTGATTTATTGCCGCGTTCCAGCCGGCCGCCGCCGGCAATAAAATAGCCATGACGATCACAAAGTGCACCGATGCGAAGACTCGCCGCAATAGAGATTTCTTTGGGCTCATTGGTCCTGGCCCCCCACGGCGCCCGGTGGGGCGGACTCAGCCGGTAACTGATCTTCGTCCTCGTCCACTTCCACGAACAATCGGTTGAGAATCCAGCCCAGCCCGTACAACATGCCGAAGGCCGGTATCAACATCAGCATCCCTGTAAAGTTGTGTAGTACTCCCTTGCCAAGTTCGGGGCGGTCGATGTAGTACATGGTGCACGTTATCGCCACGCGCAGGACGTTGCAGAATACCGCTATGGGCAACGCCATGCCTACCAGCACCACTCGCTGCCAGATGGGCCGACTCTCCAGATAAGCCGTGGCCACGCCCAACGCGAAGAACGCCATCAGCAGCCTCATGCCGCTGCATGCCTCAGCCACCGTCAGGTCGCGAGTCTGCATCGTTCTGCTCAACAGCGACAGGCTGCTGGCCTGGCGGGTGATATCAACCCCGGCGACATTCAGGATTATTACCGCACCCTGGGCCGCCGCCTCTTGGAGCGGATAGGCCACCCGGTTATAAATCGATTCCGACAAAGGCACCGACAGAACCAGGAATACGATCGGCAGCCAGACAACACGAATAAGACGCCGTCCGCCAAGGTACAGCACCATCGCCAGCAGCATGGTGACCATGGTCATGCCGAGCAGCCAGTAGTTGCGAATGGCCTTCAGTGACATGATGGACACTTCCGCCAGCAGACACAGGACCATCAGCACCAATCCGCCCAGAAACGGACGCGACTTGACTCGGCGAATGTCGTCCCAACGTGAGTAGACCAGGTACAGGCTGAACAGCGGAATCAGAAACCCGTGTGACCAGTTCGGGTTGTTCATCCATACACAGCCCATCCAATAAAGCACTCGCCAATGCAGCCAGGCGAACAGCCCGCCGAGAATCACCACGCGGATCATCACTGCCGGGTCCACGCTTGCCTCGGCTATGCCGTTGGGTTGCGTTCGCAGCAGTTGGCTCAACCGATTCGATGCCGCTGAATGATCGTTCTCAGGTGTAATGCTCATGATTTTGCCGCCGTTCGCATCACGGCGTCTTGGAATATCCAAAGAATTCGTTGGCTGCCCCGTCAAGGCCCTGGAATTGACCGAAGTTCGTTTCCGCAAAATTCCGGTCGTAGATGAAGCCGAATCCGTACGTCATGCGAAATGCGTTGCGAGCAACAGCCAGGAACGGGGTGGCGATATGACTACCAACCTCGATCACGTCGTCGGGTTTGATAAGAATCTCCGGCTCCTTGCCGGCCATTATGAGGTCCAGTCGCAGTGGGATGCGCAACTCCTGGTCCTCCCCGATTCGGCGAGTCAGGACGGCGTTGCTTGGCCAGGCCAGCGCGCCTAAGCCGCCAGCCGCCGTCAAAGCCATCTTAACCGTCAGTTTCCGCCCGGTGAGGCTGTAGACGCCTGGGCGGGGTACCTCGCCCGCTACGTAGAATTCGCCGATCGTCACCGATGGAATCAGGATCGTGTCGCCGTCTCGGATGATGATGTTCTGCCTGGGATTGGCGGCCTTGAGTTTCGGTAGGCTGATGGCGATTACCCGCACCAGGTGCGACATGTTCGCCTGCGTCCACCCGAACGGGTCTTCCGCGTCCACCGGCCGGGCCGGTTGGTTTGAAGCCGTCACAGTCGGCTTGACAGGGCGGGTCACCGGGGCCGGCAAGCCGCCGGGGAGGCTTTCTCGCAACTCCGCCAGATCGTCTTCGTCTTGGGTAGAGGGGCTCTCATCTGCTGGGCTGGCCGGTAAAGTAGTCGGGGCGGCCTTGACGGTGGTCGGCGCCGGGACGGCTGGAACGGCCTTTGTAGCCGGCTCAGTCGGCTCAATTGAAGGGACCGAAGGCGATGGCGGCCCTGAGCCAGGCTCGGGTACAGCGGACTGTGGCTGGGAAGGCTCCTCGGTCCGGTCAGGCAGGTACTTCTCCAATTCCTTCATTAAATCCACTTCTTCCGATGGTGCCGGTTCGGCCGACGGTGTCGGTTCGGTCGTCCCTGGCGGGGGCACGTACCCGGGCAATGGAGCCGCGGGCCCGGCCTCACCTTCGCGGGACGGGGTCGCTTTGCGAAGTGATTGCGCCGCCGGCGTCTGACGGATAACGTACACGTATTCGAGGTTAGCCTGCGTTACGTCGCCTGCCATGGTCAAGGCGTCGAGTAGCCGGAAGTCCTTGCGGGTGATCTGGTAAACGTTCGGACGGGCCACCATGCCGGTTATGTTGAAGTAGTTCTGCCGTTTGACGACAATATCCAAATTGACCATTGGGTCCTGGAGGAAGTCGCCCTTGTAAGCGTTTACTACGACCTCGCGAGCCTGCTCGGCTGTCAAGTCGGCGATGCGGATCGTGTACGGCAGTAAATCGAGCTTCACGTAGCCACTGTTGCCGACTACCCGCTGCATCATCTCCTGTTGACCCTGGCCCACCAGATCGAGCACTGATATGTTTACCACGACGCCGGGGCCTATCACGTACTCCTCGTCGGTCCAATCCAAA
>JABMQG010000008.1 GCA_013203365.1 Planctomycetota bacterium
CAGACGATAGTTGTAGTTGGACTGAACCACAGCGCCCTCGCTCCAGAAACCAGTACTCGGCGAGCCACCCCATCCCCGATCAACCGCATTATGCAGCATCGGGAGCCAGTTGCCATGGCTCAGCGAGCGGGCGTCGAAGCCGCCGAGCGACTGCAATTGTTTCAACGTCGTAGCAGCAACACTGGGATAACTCCCGGTAGGACGATTCCAATGGTTATAGTCAGGCTCCATGCTGTCGCCCGCAGTGGGGCAGAAATATGTGCGCGCATCTCCCAGGTATCCGCCATCAAGCAGGTAGCCCATGCCGACCGGTGCGGCATTGAGTTCCCCGTCCGGGCGCGGGTTCGCATAGGCATCCGCATTCGCTGCAGTGTTACCGGCGTAGATCGTCCGCCAGTGGAACGTCGGGCTGCAGAAAGGACGCACCTCGTTCCCTGCCGCACCGGTCCAGCAGTCCGCCGCGCCGGTCCTCACTTCCTGGTCCAGCCTCGGATCGCTGACAAAACCGTCCTCATTCGTGGTCATGCAGTAGTTGCCGTAGGAGTTCATAAACGCATCGCCGCCATAAGCGGGCCAGTCGCCCGGGCGGACTTCGAGCTTCTGCACGACCGTCGGATCGCCTTGGCCCGGCTTAAGTCGCGAATCGTCTATCGCGGGATGAAAATCGAAATCACCGGCCGGGGCCAGGCAGATGTGTCCGTAGAGCGACAGTTGACAGCCGCACATCCAGGGCCCCCAATAGAGATGGCCGTCGGAGATAATCACGCCGTCCTGGCAGGCCGGGCGCATAGGGGCGATGTGCTGCGGCACGTTGGAATCGGTGGGAATCCGCACGGTCCCGCCGCTGGTGCGATAGAACACACTGTCGATGCTGCCGGTCGCTCGCGTACAGGCCCGACGATGCGGCAGCCGGACCAGGACCTTGCCCGTCTCGTAGTCCAGCTTGCAGCCGGAAGCTTGCGGCCCGGCAGCGTAGAACCCGTCGTCGCGGAGCACCAGTTGGTAGTTTCCATGGTCCTTCTGCCAGACAAGTTTCCCGTCCTCGGCCGAGGCGACGACCAGTCGAGCACGCTGCGGCCCGGCGAAGAAGACGTACTTCTCGTTGCACTTGATGTAGGTGGTCGTGGAATAGCCGGTCACCCAGAGCTGTGCCGGGCCGTTGGGACCGATCGCCTCGAGCAACTCCGCGGCGGAAGTCTTCCAGAGGATCTTGCCGGTTCGGGCGTCGAGACAGCCGAGGAATTTCTCGGGGCTGTAGAAATAGAGGCGGCCGTTCTTCATGCACACGCCGCGGCTGTCGATGTATTCATCCTCGCGGTGTGTCCAGAGAGTTTTCTTGGTTTTCGGGTCAATGGCCAGCAGGGTGCGGCCGAAGCCGAAGTTCGTCTTGGGGTCCTTGTAATCGTGGCCCTCCCACATCCCCCAGGGCCAGTGTCCCATGCCGGGAACGGGCGAGGATTGCGTCGAGATCTTGACTTCCTTGCCGCCGAGCAGCGCCACCAGCACGCCGTCTTCCAACGCCATCCACTTCCACACCGGGCCGTCGGCGAGTTGGTCGGAAATCACGATCCGGTCTTTGATCTTGCCGGACCGGACATCGATCAGTTGGCACGATTCGTCGTCACCCAGGTAGAGCGTGTCCGGCGTGGCGATCATCGTGTTGCGATGGATCATGAAGCCTTCTTTGAGTTTTCGCTCCCAAAGGATCGTGCCGTTGTAGCCGTTCACGCACAGCAACGTGTTGAGCATGGCATTTTGGTTCGCCTTGTGGGCGATGTGGCCGAAGGCCCGATAGACGCGTCCCCCGGCGGCGACCGAGACCTCGGGCATGGGACAGAACATCGGCTCGGCAAGGAACTGCGTCAGGCCGGGCCAACGTGCACGCCGGTCGGTCGATTGGGGGTTGTTGTCCGCGCCGTGATGCGGATGGCTCCAGACATCGGTGTCGATGGGGAAAGGCTTGACGATTTCCTTCTCGCCGATGATCGCCTTGCCCTCGGGGTGCAATACGCGGAGGATCTCCTGTTGGGCCACGTCGGCCGCCACGGAAGACGGTATCAGCAGTGCGCCGGCGAGGTTGTCGGCCAGGTGCAGCGACTTGAAGTCACCCTGGTCGACGAAGATTCGCCGGCCCAACAATCCGGCCGCCTCGGCCGCTTGCCGCACCGCAGCCACTTCCTCGCCGCTGGGCGACTGGAAGTAGACGGACAGCTCGCTGCCTTGGGCCAGGTCCGTGACGAAGTCCGCTTGACCAGCCTCGGGC
>JABMQG010000129.1 GCA_013203365.1 Planctomycetota bacterium
ATGGTCCGCTTTGGCAGCACCTCCGGTGACGGAGCCAGCACCTCCGGTGACGGAGCCAGCACCTCCGGTGACGGAGCCAGCACCTCCGGTGACGGAGCCAGCACCTCCGGTGACGGAGCCAACACCACCGGTGACGGTATCAACGCCGCCGGCGAACAGGCAAAGGCCAGCCTCTCCGAGCATGTGAACAAGATGATGCAATCAGCCGGGCGGTGGGCCCTTTGGTTTGCCCGCGGCATCAATTGCAATTACCCGGCGGCATACGGCCCTAGCGCCACTGGCGGCGAGATCGCCAGTGCAAACCTACCAGGCCTGTAGCCGATCTGAACTCGACAGGAAATCGCCAATGTCACCGCAAGTTTCACCGTCGGCCCGCAACGTCGGCACCCCGCCGACGGCCGAATTGATCGATAGGCTGAGCCGTTTCGACGGCCCGCCGGAGCTTTTTCTGGTCAACCTGCTGGCCGTGCAATGCCATTTGGCTTCGGCCGATGGCGGGGCGATATTGCGCGCTTCTGGCAAGGGCGGGCAGTCGGAAGTGCTGGCGATTTACCCGCAGCTGGCAGAAGAGTCGGCCATACCGGTCTGGCTGG
Organism: Planctomycetota bacterium; assembly: GCA_013203365.1. Lineage (GTDB taxonomy): Bacteria > Planctomycetota > Phycisphaerae > SM23-33 > FEN-1343 > JABMQG01. The sequence goes on from JABMQG010000129.1 coordinate 594, forward strand.
CCCAGGCGGTGGAATTGGCCCCGCAGGTCGTCGCCGCCGGCGTCACGGCGGTCAATCCGCTCCACGGCCCCGACGACATGTATGGTCAAAGGCCTGGCCGATTCCTGGTGATGGTCCCCCTGCGAGGCGGCCAGGGCGTGCGAGGCCTGGCCACCTACACGATACGCACAAGCGACCCGGCGGTGCTGGAGGCCGGGCGGGAACGACTGGAAATCACCGTCAGCCTGCTGAGCCTGTACGAAATGCGGCTGACGCTACAGCGGCGTCACCTGGACTTTCAGCGGGTGCGGACCGCCATGGAAACGCTCTCAGCCATAAACGAGCACAATCGGTTCGCCGGGGCGGCGATGGCGGCGAGCAACGAGATTGCCGCGCGATGGCAGGCCGAGCGCGTCAGCTTTGGCGTCCTTAAGGGCCGATACGTTCATCTCAAGGCGACCAGCCACACCGAGAAATTCAGCCGAAAGATGAAACTCGTACAGGACATCGAATCGACTATGGAGGAGTGCCTCGACCAGGACGTCGAGGTCCTCTACCCGGCCTCGGCGGAGGTAGCCTACGCCAACCGCGCAGCCGGCGAGCTGTCGAAGCATCACGGCCCGTCGGTGGTGCTCAGCATGCCGCTTCGCTACGGCGGGGAGGTCCAGGCTGTGCTGACGGTGGAGCGCCCCAGCGACAGGCCGTTCGACCTGGAAGAAATCGAAACCCTTCGACTGACCGGCGAGCTGTGCACGGCCAGGCTGCTCAGTCTGCACGAAATGGACAGGTGGTTCGGCGCCAGGCTGGCCGCAACGGTGAGGAAGGGCCTGGCCGCCTTTCTTGGGCCCAAACACACATGGGCGAAGGTGGCGGCCATTTTGGTCTTCGCCGCCGTGGTGTTTCTCGTCTTCGCCAAGGGACAGTATCGTGTGCACTCGTCGTTTGCGATGGAGGCCATCGAGCGACGTATCGTGCCGGCACCCTACAACGGCGAACTGGCCAAGGTTTTTGTCGATCCTGGAGACCAGGTCAGTAAGGGCCAATTGTTGGCCCAACTCAAGAAAATCGAGATTGAGGTCCAACTTGCCAAGGCCAAGGCCGACCGCATAGGCCGCGAAAAAGAGCGACAATCGGCCATGCAACAGGGCAAGCGGTTCGAAGAACAGGTGGCCGCCGAAGAGATCAAGAAGATCGCCGCCGAGATCGAGCTTCTGAGGCAAAGAATCGATCAAGCCGATCTGGTGGCCCCGTGCGACGGGTACGTACTGGTCGGCGACCTGAAAAAGCAGATCGGGGCGCCCTTGGAGACAGGTACGCCGCTTTTTGAGGTCGGCCCGCTGGATTCGCTCCGCGCGGAACTGTCCGTACCGGAGGACCAGATCGCCGACGTTATCTCCGCAATGAAAAAGGCAACCGCCGCCGGCCGTGAAGTCGAGGGTGAACTGGCGACTGTTTCGGAGCCAGGCAGGCGAATCGAGTTCGTCGTCGAACGGATCATCCCCGTCGCCGAGGTGGTCGACCAGCGAAACGTGTTCAAGGTCTGGGCCAGGCTGCAGGGTGTGGACCTTGGCAGGGAGTCCACCATGCGCCCCGGTTTGGAAGGCGTGGCGAAGATATCCATAGAACGTAGACGCTATGCGTGGATTTGGACCCGCAAGCCGGCTAACTGGCTGCGGATGAAGCTTTGGTTGTAGCCCAATATGCCCGTTGACCGCCCCACATTTAGCGAGTCCTGGTATCGCGTAGCCGCCCTCAGGCCTAGGCTGCGATCGACCGTGCAGGTGCATCGCCAGCACTATCGCGGACAGCTATGGTACGTCCTGCAGGACCCGTCCAACAACCAATTCTATCGCCAGAACGAGGCGGCGTACCACTTCGTCGCCCTGCTGGACGGCCGGCGGACCATGGCGGAGGTGTGGGAGGCGTGCAACCAGCAACTCGGCGACAGCGCGCCCACACAGGGCGAGGCCATCCAACTGATGGGCCAATTGTACGCGTCCAACCTCATCCAGTGCGAACTGCCGCCCGACGCACAGGGCCTGTTCCAGATGTACAAGAAACGCGTGCACAGGGAAGTCAAGAGCTACCTGACCAATCTGCTGTTCATTCGTATCCCCCTGATCGATCCCGACCGATTCCTCGAAAAGTGGGTCGGGGTTTTCGGGAAGATATTCACTTTATACGGGCTGGCAGTGTGGCTCGTGCTGGTATCTGTGGGGTTGTACTTCGTGATCGGCAAATGGGGGGCCCTCGCAAACCAGGCCGAGAGCGTCCTGGACCCGGCAAACCTGCCGCTGCTGTACGTGAGCTTCATACTGATCAAAGTCTTCCACGAGTTCGGGCACGCCTTCGCCTGTAAGAAGTTCGGCCTTCAGGCCGGCGGCGGCGAGGTCCACGTGATGGGCGTGATGTTCCTGGTATTCAACCCGCTGCCTTATGTGGACGCCTCCAGTTCCTGGGCCTTTCGCGAACGCCGCCGACGCGTGACCGTGGCCGCTGCCGGCATGTTCGTCGAGCTTGCCGTGGCCTCCATAGCGGCCGTCATTTGGGCCAGGACATCAACCGACAACCCCGTTCACGCCATCACCTACAACATGATGTTCATCGCCAGCGTCTCGACGGTGTTGTTTAACGCCAACCCGCTACTGCGTTTCGACGGCTACTACATATTGTCCGACCTGCTGGAGATTCCCAACCTCCGCCAGAGGGCCACGCAGTACCTGCAATACCTGGTCAAGCGATACGCATGGTCGGTTCGGCACGCTCGTAACCCTGCGCACACGCAGGGCGAGCGAGCGTGGTTCGTCTTCTACGGCACGGCATCCACAATTTACATGTTCTTCCTCTACAGCCGCATTCTGTTGTTCGTGGCCGACAAGCTGTTCTTTCTGGGAATGTTGCTGGCGATGGCGGCCTTTGTGATGTGGGTGCTGGTGCCGTTGGGTAAATTAGTGCGTTACCTCTTTACCAGTCCCGAGCTGATGCGCTCCCGCGGGCGGGCCATGCTATCGGTCATGGGCGTGCTGGCCCTTGCCGTGATCGGCTTCGGTTTGATCCCGGCCCCCGACCGCCATCGCGCCCAGGGCGTTGTGGAACCGGACATGATGATGGTGGTATATGCCCAAACCGACGGGAAGGTGACGAATTACCTCCCAAGCGGCGTGGTCGTTTCACCGGGCAACGAGCCGCTCGTCCAGGCGGAGAACCCCGAGCTGTCGGCCAAGAAGAAACAACTCTTGGTCGATCGCAACATAGCGGAAATCCGCCGCCGACAGGCCCAGGCCGAGGGAGAGACGGCCAAGTACCAGGCCCTGGGCGAACAGGTCGCGGCGTTGAACGAGCACATTGCACAGGTAACGCAGGAATTGGCCCACCTGACGGTCACGGCCAAAGTGCCCGGCACGTGGGTAGCGCCCAACATCGACCGAATGCTGGGCGCCTACGCCAAGCGTGGCGATCGAATCGGGCTGGTGGCGAGCCTGGACGAACTCATCATTCGCTCAACAGCCACCCAGGACGAGGCCGTGCAGTTGATCGGCGAGGCACTCCGCGCAGGGGTGTTGAAGGCGGAAATCCGCGTCAAGGGCCGGCCCGACTTGACCTTTACCGGCTCGGCTGGACCGGAGGACATCCGCAAGGCCGGCGGCAACCAGCTGCCCTCGGCGTCGCTCGGCTACAACGCCGGTGGTAGCATGGCCACCGCTTCGGACGATCGCCAAGGCATGAAGACGACCGAGCGATTCTTCGAAATTCGCATCAGGCCGCAACTCGACAGCCAGGCTTCTCCGCCGGTTATTCTCCAACCAGGCCAACGCGTGGTGGTGCGTTTCGACATGCCCAACAAGCCGCTTATCGCACAGTGGTGGCGATCGCTGCTGCAGCTGGTTCAACGGAGGTTCAATGTCTGACGTGACCGATCCGCCGAGCACAACTTGGCGAATGCTCGCCCAGCGGATCGGCTCAGCGGAACTGCCCAAGGGCCTGGACGCCATCTGGGACGTTGCCGCCGGATACGCAAATCGCCTTGTGCCGCGGCGCAAGAGATATCTGCTGCTTGCCGACCAAGTGGTGGCGATGGAAGGACGGTTCAAGGACCTCACCGACGCCGGGCTGCGCCGCGAAATTGAGGGGATCCGCGAAATGTTCCTTCGCGGGCGCGAAACGCCGCCGATGCTGTATCGGGCCTTCGCCATCGTTCGCGAGGTCGACTTTCGGCAACTTGGGGAACGTCCATACCCGGTTCAGGTAGCCGGCGCGATGGCGATCGAGGCCGGAAACGTCGCCGAAATGGCCACGGGCGAGGGAAAAACGCTCACGGCAACCATGCCGGCCACCATCGCCGGCTGGCGGGGCAAGGGCTGTCACATCATCACCGTAAACGACTACCTCGCCAAACGCGACGCCGAATGGATGGGCAAGGTCTACAAAGCCTGCGGGCTCACCTTCGACTACATCGAGGCCGGCATGCCGCCCGAACGCCGGCGAGCGGCCTACCTGGCGGACATAACCTACGCGACAAACAAGGAGGTCACCGCCGACTACCTCCGCGACCGCCTGGCGCTGGGCCGATTGGCTGGGCTGTCGTCGGTGCTGCTGACGAAGATCATCGACGGAGCCGGCAGCGGCACCGACCGCGTGGTGCAACGCGGCCTTGCCCACGCCATTGTCGACGAGGCCGACTCGGTCC
>JABMQG010000130.1 GCA_013203365.1 Planctomycetota bacterium
GCCCTGCCGAATCGCCGCCGGCAGCCCAAGCCAAACCGCCAATTCCAGTATTGCCACGCCCACCACGCTGCCGGGCAAGAGCATCGCCACCAGAATGGTCACGGTCATCAGTCCGCCCAGCCATCGACCAAGCCGACCGAATGTCTCTATCGCCAGCACACCGGCCGCCATTACCAGGGCGACGGCACCGGCAACACCGCTGCTCAACGCCGACCAGGCCAGCCCGTCCCAATGCAGCAGCCAGAACCGCCGCAACGGCACGGCGTCGGTGAAGTGTGCGACCAGCAGGGCCACGGGTGCGGCGATGGAGACAATCCACAACACGGCCAACACAGCCCACCGCGGCCCGTTACCGGTCGATTCGATCGGCGCCAGTGGCGGATCGGCCGACCACTGGCCCATCCGACGCCATAGCGCCACGCCCACACACGCCGCCACGGCAGCCAACGGCCAGGCCGCCCGCGCCACGACGCCGGCGGAGAAGGTCTGTTGGTACAACACGGCCAACTCCGTGCCGAGGGTGTTTATCCCCGCCAGGTGAAACGTGGCGAACTCCGACAGCACCAACACGAAGCACACCCCCGCAGCCAGCATCAACGGCTGGCGAAGCAGAGGCAGCGTCACGAACATAAACCGCTTGGCCCACCCGGCGTCCAGGCGGGCGCTGCGCCACGTCTGAATATCCAGGCTTCGCCACCCCTGCCCGATCAGCAGCGCCGCCAGCGGCCAATACCAAAACAGCAGAACCATCGCACCTGCCGCTACACCCACCAACTTGGCCACTGCCGGATTGACCGCAAGCCATCGGCCAAGGGGGTTGTCGGGCTGAGCACAAGCGTCCAGGCGTAATACAGCACGTATCGGGGCAGCAGAAGCGGCGTCAGCAGCAGGGCGAACACCAACGGGCCAGACGAACCCGAGGTCCCCAGCAGTCGCCCGGGCACGTACCCCAACACGACAGAGAACACCGCAACCCCCGCTGCCAGGGCGATCGATGGCACGGCCAACTCGGCCAGCGAACGGCCTTCACCGGCCGGTACGGCCGGGTCGGCCGCCAGGGGGGCATACAAATTAACCAGCGGTGCTGCAATCAGCAGCATCCACGCCGCGACGCCGATTAAGGCGACAAGCCGACATGACCACTCGCGTCGCCTCAGCGCAGCACCTCCCCCGCTCGGCGAGCGAACGGCAGTTGCTCGGCGATGCCGGCGTAGTCGATGTCCAGCCGGTTCGGCAAGGCATATTCGGCGAACCGCCCAGCAAGGGCCGGCCGAATCGGGGTGTTGTGCGAATCGCTCTCGGCCAGCAGCGTCTCAACCTGTTCGCTCAGGAGAAACTCGACCATTCGTTCCGCCTGCCGGGGGTGCGGAGCACCAGCCACCAACGCCACGGTGTTGGGAATCGCAAGCGCCCCGTCGCCACCTTGGTCCAGCGGGTGCATTGCCACCGGCCAACCGTTGCGCTGGCCGGCGTAGACGTCGTCAGTGTCTGTAAAGCCCACGTCCGCCTGAGCCTGGGCGACCATGCTGACGACCGTGCTGTTGCCGGCTACCAGCCGAACTTCGTTAGCCTTAAGGCCTTGAAGAATCTCCGTCGCCCGCTGCAAGCCGTAGTGGACGGCCCAACTGGCCAAATCGCCGCCTGTCGTGCCGAACTCGGGGTTAGCCATGACGATCCGGCCTCGCCACTTGGCCGATAGCACATCCTCCAGGGTCTTGGGCGCTTCTTCGCCCGAGAGACGATTAGTGTTGTAGACGATCACCCGGCCACGCAAGGCGAATCCATGCCACCGATGGCCCACGTCGGTAAACTGTCTCGGCCAGTTTGTAACGACCTCGCTGTTGTACCGGGCTAATACCTGCTCGTTCGCGAGCCGAATCGTATGGAATATCTCGTTGGACCAGAACACGTCGGCCGCCGGTGAACCTCGCTCGGCGTGCAGGCGTTGGACCAGCCCGACCGTCTTGTCGGCCTCCGTGTCGTATCGCGCCAGCACCTTTACGCCGGTCTGCCGAGTGAACTCGGCAAAGATCAACTCGGCAATCGCCTGATCGACCGAGCAGTACACAACCACCTCCTGCCCGTCTTGGCCTGCCCCGGCCCTGCAGCCCGGCAAGGCAGCCGAAACCGCCAGGCAAAAACACAGGCAAAAACGCAGGTTTAAAAAACACGCCAACCGAAAGAAACGCATCTTCAAACCGATCATAATTGGTCTCCACGGCAAGAACGGGTGTTGGTCACGGACCGTATCCGGTCAGTCTTGGCCGGACTCGGCCAACCTGCTGAAATACGCCTTGACAGGCCCTTCGTATTTCTTGGGAACCTTTTCGCTGCTGACCGCCTCCGCGAAGCCGTCCCTGGCCGCCAGCGCCGCTTCACGCAGTTGCTGCCTGGCCTCGCCTCGGACCTGTTCGCCCGCGAAGGCCCATGTGGCGATGGGCGGGTAGGCAGGGTCGGTATTGGATTTCACGCGCGTCCCCTGAAAGCCTACCAGTCCGTCATCCGCCGTCGGCCTGGGCCCGATACCGGGCCCTCTCCCCAACCCCATACCCGCTATGGCACTCAATCCGGTGCCCTGGCACTGGCCCAGCCCGGAACCCTGACAGGAATTGGCGCCAAGGCCAGCCATCGCATCGGCAATGTCCTCAAGCGTCGCC
>JABMQG010000131.1 GCA_013203365.1 Planctomycetota bacterium
CCCGAATTGCCGGGGGAGATCAGGAAGTCTGAATTTGCACACAGCAGTTCTCATTATGGCTGAAGACCGCCTAAAGGCGGGACTACAAACGCCGCGAAACGGAGCCAAACGCGTTCGTAGTACCGGCTTTAGCCGGAATCCCCGGACCGTGTCCGGCCATAATGAGAACTGCTGCTCGCCGCCAGCATTTCATTGTAGACCGTTCCGCAATAATGCTACCGTGTCGGGGTGAATCTTATAGCCACCATGGCGAGTGAGTTCTGGTCAACCTTCGAGGCGATGGCGCCCTTCCTCCTCTTTGGGTTCGCCATGGCTGGGGTTTTGTCGGTTTTGATTTCGCCCGCCACGGTTGAACGGCACCTCGGCGGCAGAACAGCAGGCAGCGTCATCCGAGCCGCCCTGTTCGGCGTGCCGCTCCCGCTCTGTTCCTGTAGCGTTATTCCGGTTACGGCGTCGCTGCGCCGGCACGGGGCTGGCCGCGGCGCCGCCACCGCATTCCTGCTCTCGACCCCCCAGACCGGCATCGACAGCATCATGGTCACCTACGCCCTTCTCGGCCCTGTAATGGCCGTTTTCCGCCCTGTGGCGGCCTTCATTACGGGCGTGATCGGCGGCCTGAGCGCCAACGCCCTGCATGACGATGACACGCAGGAACCGGCACAGACAACCTGCGGGGAGTCCTGCTGTTCGAAAACGGCCACCGTCCCCCACGGCCGACTATGGCGCGCATGCCACCACGGGTTTGTCGCCCTGCCGCGCGATGTCGGACGCTCCATGCTCATTGGCGTCCTCATCGCCGCTGCCATTTCCACCTTCGTGCCGGAATCCCTGCTGACCAAGCATCTCGGCGGAGGGCTCCTGAGCATGCTGGCCATGATGCTCTTCGGGATTCCGGTTTACGTCTGCGCAACGGCCTCCGTCCCCATCGCCGCCGTCCTCATTGCAAAGGGCGTCTCCCCCGGAGCCGCACTGGTCTTTCTGATGACCGGCCCGGCCACCAACGCGGCCAGCATTGCCGCCGTCTGGAAGATGATGGGCCGCCATACCGCCATCGTCTATCTGGCAACCACGGCCGGTGCCGCGCTCGCTTCAGGCCTCCTGCTTGACCGTTTTCTGAGCATCTCGGAGGTGCCGATTGGCGGCCACACCGGCGGCGAGGCACTGCCTCCCTGGATGCACACCACACTCGCCTTCGTGCTGATCGTGGTCCTGATCGCCCCGTCCCTCCCCCGGCGGCGCCGGCAGAAGACCTGTTGCGCCGGCAGCCATCCGGAACCAGAGCCCTGACCGCAATAATAGAAGAAAGGGAACCCAATGACACCCAGAGAACTGGAACGCTACTCCTCCGCGATTACGCTTTCCGATATGGAAGTCTTCATATTCCCCGAGCTGATGTTCAGCCTCGTACTGGCCAACATCATGTCGCCCCGGATCTGGAAGTGGCGGGAAGACCCGTGGTTTGAAGGTCTCGAAAGCATGACGACCTACAAGCGCATCACGCGTCTCAAGCAGTACATCATGGATCACTACGCCTTCAACCTCGACCTTGACACCTGGGGCCTTACGCGCGCGGAGACCGAACTGTCACGCTTCCGGGAGTTCATTGACGAAGGCACGCTCGCGCAATCCAACGCCCTCTTCGGCTATGAGGGCGATAAGTACTACTTTGACATCGACATCCGAACGCACTTCGGACTGGATAAATACGACGGCAGCACCATCCCCTACTGGAAAACCGAGACCGTCGAAGCCATGGACGCCTTCGCCTATCGGCAGAACTACACCACGGGAGCCGGCGAATGCGTCTCGCTGGCCGCTCTCTATGCCGCGGCCCTCTTCGTCATCGCAGGCATTCCCCTGGAGGATATCTACCTGATGGCGACCCCACTGCATTCCCAGAACTTCGTGATCGTGAAGGACGGCATCCTCACCAACAACCGCCGCCTCGTCACCAAGAACATGTGGTGTAACGGTACCGCGCTCTCCGCGCAAGCCCGACGCGCCTTGGAAAATGAGCGGGTTACGATCGTCTCGCATGTCTCAGGGCACATCCATGCCATCTATGACGAGGCGACCATCGCACCCGATGCCTACCAGCGCTTCAGAACGAAGCTGACGGCTTACCTCAAGACACCACTGACCACGGAAATCCTCGGCAACTTTCTACGCCAGTGCCGGGATATTCAGAAGTGCTTCCAGCTCCGATGGAACCGCAACGGCTGCGACTGCTATATCGGAATCGAGAAGGCGTTTGCTTACGAAGATGGCAGTTCCTACCGGATTACCGACGGCACCCGCCAAAAACTTCTGGCCGACATTGATGCCGAGAATTTCGAATGCCGGCCCCTGGCGAGTCGCATCGTACTCAACGACCTCGAGGCGTTCGTGGCCAGCCAGAAGATCAACATCAACAAGGACGACGACGTCGCCAAGTTGAAGTCACAATTCGCCTCCTCCTGTCTGAATGCGGAGATCGCCCTGGAGAGTCTCCTCCAGTTCTGTCATGTCAAACCCCGGTTGCCGGATCCATCGAAGACACGAACCCGCGCGGTCCAGAGCCCCTTTGACATCCAACCGGACATGGACCGCGCCGCCATCATCGCCCACGTTGCCGCCCTTCGTGACGAGAATCCGGTTGCAGACCTCGCCCTCTATGCCTACCGCGATCTGACGCGCACAGACCCGATGCCTTTCCTTAAGGCCGGCATCGAGCGGAACCCCGTCTGCATCGAGGCACTGCAGGCCCTGCCGGAAGCCGACCTGACGGCCCGCATCGCCGCCCTGCCGTCAGATTCCATCTACGACGGCGTCGGACGCCTGGCGCAACCCGACGAAGTCTGGAATTTTGGCCGCGGGGACGGCGTGGAGAAAGCCCTGCTCCTCGCCACCGTCCTGCATGCCCGCACCGGCGCGAAGATCACCATTGAGGTGACCTCCGAGCACGCCACGTGCACCTGTCGCGAGACCCCGGTGACCTTCCCCACGACCAAGGGCCTTGCCCCCCAGACATGGACCTGGCCCGGTTGAGCCAGCAATTCTCATTATGGCCGGAGACCGCCTAAAGGCGGGACTACAAACGCCG
>JABMQG010000132.1 GCA_013203365.1 Planctomycetota bacterium
ACGGACCATGCTTGGGCTATGCAGCCTCGTGGGGCGTGCGGGTGATTGCCATCGAATATCTCGCTAATCTTTCCCATCCCCGCCTCATATAGATGCCGATCGAACGGTTCGAGCCAGGCCGCGGCCTGCCGCCTGGCGTCTTCGCTGAAGTCATGCACCTTCAGGTAGGCCTGAACCATCGGCCCCATCAGCCAGGCCCATACCGTTCCCTGATGATAAGCGTGGTCACGTGATTCCCAACTGCCGCCGTATTGCCCGCGGTATCTCGGGTCTGACGGGGCCAGCGTTCGCAGGCCGCATGGAGTGAGCAGGTTTTCCACGACGACTTGCAGCACGCTGAGCTGCTGGTCCCGGCCCAGGGGGCAGTGCGGCATTGCGACGGCGATGACCTGGTTGGGCCGTAGCGATCGGTCCGATTCCGTCGGCGAGACGCAGTCGTACAGGTATCCGCCCTCTTCGTGCCAGAATGCCCGGACGAAACTGGCGGCGACGCGTTGGGCCTCGGCGGCGAAGTAGTCGGCGGCCTGGTCGTCAAAGCCCCGGCACCGCTCGGCCATGATGAAGAGCGACTCCAGCCAAAGTGCGTTCACTTCCACCGGCTTGCCTTGGCGTGGCGTAATGGCCTGGTTGTTGAACTTGACGTCCATCCAGGTCAGTTGCTCATCCGAGCTGCCGCCGGTAATGAGCCCGTCGGCGTCGGCGTGGATCTGGAATCGCGTCCCGTCGTGATAGGCCTTCAGTATTGCCTGCACCGGCCCGGCAAACTCGTGTGCCCAGCTGTCCTCGTCGCCGGTGGTTCGGATGTATCGGTCCACCGCTAGGACGAACCACAGTGACGCATCTATACTGTTGTAGTGCGGCGGGCCGCCGTAGTCGTCGAACCGGTTTGGCACCATGCCCTCGGAGATCGCGTGAGCGAACGTGTCGAGCACTTGACGGGCCAGGTCATACTGGCCTGTAAGCAGTGCCAGGCCTTCCAGTGCGATGAAGCTGTCCCGTCCCCAATCGCCGAACCAGTGATAACCCGCCACGATCGTCGCCGACGGGCCGGTGGCGACGTTGCGGGTGACGAGAAAGTCATCGCAGGCGATGGCCAGCCGGCGGGTGGTATCATCCGCATCGTCACCGACGGCCGAGGCCAACTGTGACAGCCGGCGTCGTCGGCCGGCCATCGTAGCGTCGAAATTGATGGGTCGAGATCTCTGGACTGCGGCGGTGAACTGGATCCACTGCCCAGGCTGGACCGGCGTTTGGAAGTACCCCGGCGTGTAGAGGTCTTCGAACCCTTCCTGGCCGCGTCGGATGTCCACGGCGTACTGGAATCGGTACCACCATTGTGACCGTTCCACGAACTGGGCGTCGTCACAGCCGACCCAGAGGGACTGGGCCTTGAACTGGCGGTCTTCGATCCGGATGCCATCGTCCTCGCTGACGAAGGTGATTTGTTGCGGCTGGTTGAAGCGGCGCAGGGCGTGAAAGTCCCGCAGCGTCGCAAACGGCCATAGACGCAGTTGCACAGGGGCCGGCGAATCGACCTTGTATCGCACGGCGAGCGTGTTGGACCGCTCAGCCAGGATGAGTTGGCGCGTCACGGTGATGTTGGCGAACTTGAATATCCATGTTGGGGCCACATCGTTTATGAAACGCCACAGATATGCGTACCCGCTCGGAGAGGTCGCTCCGGCGAACTGGAAAGTCGACAGTTGCAGTGTCCTGTCGCCTGCGATGACCTCTTCCAGCAAGTTCGACAGCAATACCTGCCGGCCCACCGGGGGCAGCGTTGCCGCAACCAGCAGGCCGTGGTAACGCCGCGTGTTCGCCCCGATCACCGTGGACGAGGCGTAGGAGCCCAGCTTATTGGTCACGAGCCATTCCTTGCTCAGCAGATCCGCTAGCGGCGCCGCGGCGCAGTCGATCACGATCGCCTCGGGCAAGTTACCGACCTCGTGCATTGGATTCTCCTTTTGAATACTATCAACCTTGAAAGATAGCAGCGCCGCCGGCGAAAATAAAGACAAGGTGGCCAAACATAGCGATTGTCTCCATGCCGCCGGCTCGGCCCTGTGCGGTTCTGAGACAATCCCGACCGGGTGAGGCGATCGCGTTTGAGCATATTTCATGAAACATAGACACGTTTCACGCGTCTTAAGATGTGTGGGCTCGAACGGGCCGTTCGTTTCGGTCTTGAATGGCCTGAGGCATTGCGGGAAAATAGGAAAATACTTATGCGACCTGTCGCCACTGGAAAGGACACCTGATGGCCGAGTCGTTTGACCGGATTTTGGCCGCCGCCCGGCGGCGAGTGAGCCTGAACGTATTGCTTGCCCAGTGTGCGTTGGTACTGGCGGCGGCGGCGGTACCGGCGGCCGTGGTTGTTGTTGTGCAGCGGGCGATCGCCGTGCAACTTATCTTCATCTGGACGATCTGGGCATTCGTCGTATTGGTCGGCGTGTGTGCGGGTGTGCTGTGGTATCGCCGGCGTCCGGGGCGGATGCGCACTGCCTTGCTGGTCGACGAGCGGCTTGCCCTGCGGGAGCGATTCAGCACCGCACTGGCTGTGGCGGGGATGGACGCCCCGTTCGCCCTGGCCGCTATCGAAGACGCCCGCCGGGTGGCCCGAAGTGCGAATCTGGAAGGGTATTTTCCCGTTGGCCTGTCCAGTCGTTGGCTGCATGCCGTCGGGGGATGGTTTATCGTACTGATGCTAGCCTTGCTGTTGCCGGAGCTGGACGTGTTCGGCCGGGCCGGCGAGAAGCGGGGGAGGCAGGAAAAGGCCGAACGACTTTCC
>JABMQG010000133.1 GCA_013203365.1 Planctomycetota bacterium
ATCTGGAGCTGCGCGAGCTGCTGGGCGAATTGGCCGCCCTGCATCCCGACCGCGACCTCTACGACGTACCAGACTACGATCACGACAATCCAGTGGCGGCCTTCAAGGCCATCTCCGCCAACATCCGTCCCCTGCTGAAGGGTGCGGTCCGGCCCAGCTACGAAAGGGTGGCGTTCACCCGCGAGGGGCCGATCATGGTCGCCACGCTGAGTGACGAGCAGTTGACCAGGCCCAACGAATATTTCCTGGGCATAAAGACCCGCCAGGACCCACGCGCGCTGGCGCAGGTGGTGGAAGACGCGGACAAGTTCAAGTTCATGGCCAAGGCCATGGTTCAAAGCCGGGTCTTCGGCGTCAAGCTTGCGGAGGAACGGCACCCGCCGATGGAGCTGCCTTCGCAGGTAGGACTGCATTATTTCCGGCTGCATCGCGCCGAAAATGAGCGTATGTGGGAACGAATCGTGAAGGAAAAGATCGTCGGCGTCCGCTGGCCGGACATGGATACGACCGATTACGAACTGGCCCTGTACATGACCATACCTGAAGGTGCAGCCTCATGACACTAACAGAGCTTTGCGAGCCGTTGTTGTTGTACATCTGCCGGCTGAACCGATCGGTCCGAAAGGGTGGCTCGGCCAGCCCTGCCCAGGTCCGCAACGAGATAACGGCTATCTTCGAGGACATGAGGGCCCGGGCGGGGAGCGAGCAGGTGCGCCTCACCGATCAGTTCGCCAAGATAGAGCTGCCGTTGATGTTCTTCGTGGACTTCATGATCAAGGAAAGCCGGCTCAGCTTCGCCGGTCAGTGGGATGAGCTGGCCTACGAGCGGAACGAACTGGCTGGCGACGAGAAGTTTTTCGATCTGCTCGATGAGACCCTCGCCGAGAAGGGCAAGCTGGCCGACGAACGGCTGGAGGTTTTTTACGCATGTATGGGACTTGGCTTCACCGGCTGGTACAGCGACCAGCCGGAATACGTTCGAGAGAAGATGCTCGAGTGCTCATCGAGGCTGCACCGCATGATGGACGCGGACGAGACGGCCAGGATTTGCCCGGAAGCGTATGAGAACGTCGATACAAGCGACCTCGTTGAGCCGCCGGGCAAGAAATTGCTTGGTATCGGCATAGCGCTGGTGGGCTTTGTCATAGCGGTGTTCATCACGAACATCTTCATGTTCAGGTGGGCGTCGGAAGACCTGCTCGGGGCACTGAAAAAGATCATTGGACACGGTGGATAGGAATAATGAGGTCAATGGTAAATCGTTTCGTCTCGCTGCCCAAGCCCTTGCAGGCCGCCATGGTGTTGGCCGGCGGCGGTGGAATCGTGGCGGCACTGTACTACTTGCTCAGCGGTCGGATGCTGTTTGTGCTTCTGATCGCGGTGGTATTGGTGACCGTGCTGCTGTTAGTTTATCGCGCCATCCTGAAATCCGGCAGGAAGCGCAAGGCCGCCCGGATGGAAAAGAGCATAGCTGCGCATTCGGCCGCCGCACCTGCCGCGGCAAGTGCCCCGGCGGCCAGGGCGCGTCTGGACGACATGCGTAAGAGCTTTGAAGACGGCGTTGCCAAGTTCCGCGCAGTGGGCAAGAACCTTTACGAGTTGCCGTGGTACGTAATGGTGGGCGAGTCCGGCTCGGGCAAGACCGAGGCGATACGCCACTGCAATATCGGCTTTCCGCCCGGTCTGCAAGACCGCCTTCAAGGTGTCGGCGGGACGCTGAACATGAACTGGTGGTTCACCGACAACGCCGTTCTTCTGGACACGGCCGGCAGACTGATGTTCGAAGACACTGCCACGGCCGAATGGCGTGAATTCCTCAAGCTGTTGATCGCTAACCGTGCCAATTGCCCCATCAACGGCATGTTGCTGGTCATCCCCGCCGACAGCCTTATCAAGGACACGGCCGAGGAAATCGAAAAGAAGGGTTCCCGGATCGCCCAACAGTTAGACCATATCCAGAGGGAATTGGGCGTGCGGTTCCCCGTGTTCGTGGTGGTCACCAAGTGCGACCTTGTTAACGGGTTCCGGGAGTTCTTCGATAATCTCCGCGACCCGCAGTTGCAGCATCAGATTCTTGGTTGGTCCAACCCCGACTCGCTGGATCAGCCGTTCGACCCCAGCAAGATCGATCAGCACATCGAGACGGTCAGGGCCAGGTTGTATCGTCGCCGGGGCAGGTTGCTGATGGACCCGCCACACGGCCCGGAAGGCACAGAGCGTCGCACCGACCTGGTGGACTCGCTCTATTCATTCCCGGAAGGGCTCAGCCGGATTGTCCCCCGACTGAAACGGTACCTTGAGATGGTCTTTGTGGCCGGGGCGTGGTCGGCCAGGCCGCTTTTTCTGCGGGGGATATACTTCACGTCATCCATGCGGGAAGGCTCTGCGCTCGATGCGGACCTCTCAGAGATGCTCGGCGTGCCGGTCGAATCGCTGCCCGAGGGCAAGATATGGGCCGAGGACCGCGCATATTTCCTACGCGACCTGTTCGTAAACAAGATATTCAAGGAACAGGGCCTGGTAACCAGCGCAACCAACGCACGCAGGAGCCAGCGGCGGCGCCGGGCGGCCGTGATGGCCGCTGGCTTTGTCGCGGTGGTTGCACTGTTTGCGTTGACTTGGCTGGGGGCAAGGAGTCTGGCCCAGAGCATTGGCCGGAATCGCGACTACTGGCAAGCGGCCGCCAGGGAAGAGAATTGGGAATCAGGCAATCGCTGGAATCCCATTATCTCGCAGGAGTTCCGTGGCAGTACAGAGTATGTCTACGAGGGTGACAGGGAGTTGGAAGTGGCTGGCGAGAAAATCAAGCTCGCCGACTTTCATGCCAGGCTGCTTGCACAAGCTGGCCAGGAAACCCGCATTCCGTGGGTGTTCCGCTTCGCCGCCAAGCTGGGCCAGAGTATCAACGCCGACCGCGTCCGGGCCCATCGAAGGGTCTTCGAATCCAGTGTGCTCCAGCCGTTGGCCGACGCGGGCCGGCATAAGATGTCCGCCGAAAACAACGCCGAACACCCGTGGACGCCGGCGGCGACCGGCTCACTGGTGCAACTGCTGCAAGCTGAAACCAAACTCCAGAAACCGGACCGGCAGGGAAAGTTCATGCTGGAACCGCTGCTGTCACTTGTTCTGTCGCAACAGCAACGCGCCCGCCTGAGCGACGACCAACTCGGCAAGTTCCAGCAGTCGCTGGACTGGAGCTTCGACAACGACGTCTTTGACGGCGACGATCGCGGTTGGGGCTGGCTGTGCCGGTCGCTCAATGCCGGCCGTGAACAGGCCCATAAGGCGGTCTTCGTTTCGGGCGGCGAGGCGGCCGGGGCCGGTTTGAATCGCTTCATCGATCATTGGTCGAATCTCACCGACCGGGGCGGTGACGAAGCCACCTTGCTGAAACTGCTGGAAGAGTCCTTCCCCGCCCTGGCCCAGGACCTGCTGGCCTACCAAAAGGCGGAATCTGCACTTCTGCGGACCAGCGACGACGTTCTCCACGCAAACGCCGCGGTCGGCCCGGTAAATCTCGACGAATGGACCTTGGCCTCGGATGCCTGGCGCGACGTGCGGTTCGCCGAACTACAGTCGGCCAAGGCCAAACTCGACGATCGGCTGAAGAAGCTTCGTGGCGAATTGGCCAAGGTCGAAGAGATCGTCACCGTTCGCCCCGGCCAGGGCAACTGGCTTGGTCGGGCCTACCAGGAAGTCTTCACCCAACTCGCCGAGCGGAAGAAAAAGACGTTTGACGTGCTGTTGGAAGCCCTGCCTGCGGCCGCGGACCAATCAACCGGCTCCCAAGGTCAGTGGCTTGGCGAAGTCCGCGCCGCACTGGAGGAGGCCCAGCAGACCATCGAGTCGCGCATTCGCCGGCCCGAGCTGGAGGCGACGCTGGCAAAGTTGGACGAAGAGTTCTTCACCACGATGCCCGTGAACGAAGATCTGCGGGATACGGTAGTGTCCCTGTTAACTTCCGACGCTGCCCAGTCTGCCTCGATGGGGGCGTCGACGACGGTTGGGGGCGAAGCCGACGGCTCCTCGCCGCAGGTTGCGGCGTTGCTCAGGCGGGCCGGCCTGGCCGACAGCCTGCGCGAAAAGAAGGCCTGGACCGTGCTCGAGGCCAGGTATGCAATCTATGCGTTGGCCGACGACCAGATCAGTAAAGTCGACACATCCGTCAAGGCCGATTCGCTGCCGGCGACGATCGCGCAGGTTGACGAGGGCATCGCTAGGACCCGGTCGGCGGCGGAGAACATCTGGCACGAACACCGCAAAGTCCTTGCGCCGGCCGAGCAGTCGCCAATTGCAAGCATGGGCGACTTTGTCGACTTCGCCCTGGATCGGGTCGCCAAACGCGGGCGCATCTACCATATTCTTTACGCCCTGCTGACCGCCGATCGCCCGACGGGCGAGTCGATTCTGAAGCAGGTGGCGACGACCGCCAAGTCCATGGACATACCGAAGATCCCCGCCTTGCCCATGACGAATACAGATACCGACGGCTCAGGGGCCGTTATCGTCCAATACCATCCCGCCGCAGCCAAGCTGGTCCTGCAAGGATGGCTGGCGGTTGGCCCGTATCTCAGCGCCAACGAGAAGGACAAGACGCTCTTTGTGCTTCAGGCCGACAAACTGGCCGACTTGTACGAACAATGGAATCTGGCCTGCAAGCAGTACGCTGCGGACTATCTTAAATTTTGGGTTCAGACCGTCCCCGGATACCTCGACGTGGAAGCCGACAAAGACTGGCCGGGTTTCCGCACCCGCCTTCAGACGGCGTCGATGCAAATCCGCCCGGTTCGCGCGAGCCTGCGGAATGTCTGCGAAATAATCATCAACGCCCTCACGCATCTGAGGCCGCTGGCGCCGAAGACTGTGGGGGAGGAGTTCGCCAAGGCCATCGAGAACCTCACCGAGGCCAGGCAGAAACTCGACGGGATCTACTGGGGCAACGACGCCCAGGAGGTGCTGGATACCTGGCTGAACCTGCCTGACGATGTCACCTACGTGAGGGAGGCGATCCTTGCCCTGTCGCCGAACAAGTTCATGAGCAGATACATCCCCTTCATCGCCGAAGGGGATGACCCGGTTGTCAAGAAATACATGCTCGACATCGTTACGAAAGGCCTGTCGGTGCTGGCCGAGCAATCGCAGCGTGACGGGCGAAAGGGTTGGGGCCAACTCAAGAGCAACTATGCCGCCTTCCCGCTCCTGAGGCCCGACCCGGCAGGCGGCGGAGCGGAACTGACGGCAAAACAGATCGGGCAGGCCCAACGGCTGCTGGCCCAGATCGGGTATAGGAGCGAAAAAACCGCCTCGGTTGGACAGACGGCCAGGACGATCGGAGAAGGCGGCACGACGGGGTATTCCGCCGTCGACGCCAAGCTGTTGCTGCTGAGGGAACTCCAGCTTACCGGGGCCGAAAAAACGCTGCTGGGCAAGCTTGGTAAAGTAGCCTTTTGCCTGCCGAGCATGGAAACCGCCCAGGCGGAACTGTTCGCACCGCCACTGGCCCAGCAGCCCAGCAAGAGCTTTTTTCACTATTGGGCCGGCGGCGTCCAACTCAAACAGGGTTCGGTGACCGGCAGGAGGATCGGCGTGTTCAGCGAGGGTATAGAACAGCTGGGCAAGATCAAGTACGGGTTGGGTGCACCGCCGGCGGCGGTGCAGGTGTTCCGCTTCCCCGGGGCCAATCCAGCCGAGGCGCCTAATCGCGAGGTAGTGTTGGAAGGCCCTTGGGCCGCCCTTCGACTGTTGCACCCCGGACGTGCAAAGGGAAAACAAGACGTCGGCGCAACACACGAATGGAAGATCGAGGATCGAAGCGACGACGGGCTGACCTGGCGCGTGCAACTGACTATAGACGCCGGCCGACCTGACAGCGAGCGGACCATACTACTGGGCCTGAGATTCCAGGCCGAGTTGCCGCGAATCGAAGACTGGCCGACCGAGTCGGATTTCACCGCCGCCACAGCACCCTGACGCTGGTGCCTTTTCGGAAAGGTAGATGGGCGCTATCCTGGAAAAAAGCAGACTGGACAATGCTGGCGACAAGGGACTGTTCCTGGCGGCGTTCGGCAAACATCCCGGCTGGGACGACCACGTCGAAGACCTCGGCATGGAGACCGACCGGCTGGTTGCGGTAAAGCGCAGCCTCTATTCAGGCGGCATCGCCGGCAACATCGACTCCGGGGCCTGGGACGCCCTTGAAGGCGCTAAGGGCCTGCATGGGTACCACCACGAGTTTATCTGGTTGTCGGAAGATGACCTGGTCGTCGGCCGAATGTGGTCGTCGCGCGACGGAAAGGGGCGAACTAAGTACCCGCTGGTCGTCTGCGCCCATTGCAGGAATCTGGCAACCGAGTGGGTGCTGGAAAACATACTTCCCCGCCTGGAGGAAATCGAAGGCGAATGCAGGCAGACCACCTCGGCCGAGGAGGTGACCGCCTCGCTGGACCGGTGGCG
>JABMQG010000134.1 GCA_013203365.1 Planctomycetota bacterium
CACCTTCGCCTTGAATTTTGAACCGTGCTTCCGTCGTCTGTTCTGCATTCGTTCGTCTCCCGATCCATCCTTCGGTAAAGACGACGAATGTACCTTAGCCCAGCGCCCAGTTTTTGGGGAGTATTATAGACGGTGACGACAGACTTGGCACAGGCGACCTTCTGGTTCTTCTCGGTGCGTTACTTGGGCCCGCTCTCTTGCTGGCCACGGGGGTGCTTCTTCTCAAGAAAGCTGATGCAATCTCCCTAAACTACTTCTCACACACGGTACTGAGAACAGAGATCATCATCTACAGGATTATCTTTGCCGCCATCGGCGTATTCCTGATTTCTACGGCGTTCATAAAACTGGTCACGTTGATGGCCAATCTGGCAATTAAGTACTTCAGCACCGCCCCAATCCAGATGGATTTATCCTATTTCTTGCCATGGATTGCATCGGCACTGGTCAACCTATGTCTCGGCTTATATTTCTTTATTGGGGCTCCACATCTACTCGGCTGGCATCTTCAGAGATGCGATGCAGTGGACCGGAAGAATCAGGACCCCTAACAACGGAATCCAGCGTACGCAGTACCCCGCGACGCTGATGCCAATCGTTAGGCTTTGCCTCCCCACCTGTCCCTCTGCTGCCGCCAGCACACCGGCAGGCGCTTGTGCAGCTTGCTGAGGCTGATACCGTCCGGCTTATCTCCCAACAGGAGGGCCTCGACGATATCGGGGGCAAGCGATGTCAGGCGGAGCATCCGGCCGGCGTAGGTGCGGTCGACGCCGTGCTGGGCTGCAATCGCCTCCACGCCGGGGACCTCACCGGAATCGATCATCCGCTGCCAGCGGTACGTCCGAGCCAACGCCAGCAAGGGCGGGCGGTTCCACTGCGACTTCGGTCGTATGTCCGTCCATGCCGACCTCGGCCGAGCCGGTGCCCTGGAGTTCGGCCACCAGCGCGTTCAGCCCATTCAGCCGCAGGCAGATAAGCAGGACGTCCCGGCTGACTACGACTTCCTGAACCAGCAGTTTGACAATCCGCTCATTCTCGGCCGGGAACAACTCGTCACACAGCGGGCCCAGCTTCTGGAGGGCTTCTCGCATGTCGGCCTCGGCCGGCCCGCCGAGAGCAACTGGACCTGTCCTTCGATGCCTGACCGGCCCCATGGTTAGAGCCAAGAAGGCCTCTTTCAAGGCTGCTGATTGCAAATCGGCTGTGGGGACGTTAGGATTCGGCGTATGCGCGACTTGATGGGATTCGTCGAATCACTCGGCCGGCCACGGATCACCCTGTTGGGCGACTTCATGCTGGACCGCTACATCTATGGCGACTGCCGACGCATCAGCCAAGAGGCCCCGGTGCCGGTCTTGCGAGTTGTGCGGCAGGAGAGCAACTGTGGCGGCGCTGCGTCCGTGGCGGTAGACATAATCGCACTCGGCGCGGACGTCAGTTGCATCGGCACAGTCGGGGCCGACGAAGCAGGCGAGGATCTTGTGAGCAGACTGATTGCCGCAGGGGCAAAAACGGCCGCGATACTCAAGGTGCCAAATCGGCCGACGACAACAAAAACTCGGCTGATCGGGTTGGCACAGCAGCGGCACCAGCAGCAGATCATGCGGGTGGACGAGGAAGACGCCAGCCCTTTGGAAGATACGGTCCTGGCCAGCATACGATCGGCAGTCCGCAGCGAACTGCGCCGCTGCTCGGTGTTGGCTATCGAGGACTGCAACAAGGCGGTGTTGACCGACGTCACCGCGCCTCAAATCATCGCCGACGCACGCGCAGCCGGGGCGACCGTATTGGTGGACCCGGCCGCGATTGCCGACTACGGCCGGTACCGCGGGGCTTCTCTCCTGACGCCCAATCGCCAGGAGGCCGAACTGGCCACCGGAGTGCTTATAAGCGACGATGATTCCTGCCGGCGGGCCGCCGAGCGGATTCTTTATGCCACGCAGGCGCAGGCGGTCGTCATCACGCTTGACAAGCAAGGTGCCTTCCTCCAGTGTGCAGGACAACCGGGCAAACGGTTGACGACCAGGGAGCGGCAGGTCTATGACGTAACCGGGGCCGGGGACGTCGTGCTGGCCATGCTCGCGGTCGCCGCCGCCGGTGGGGCCGACTGGGAGACAGCCGTGGCCCTGGCAAATGTCGCCGGCGGGCTGGAGGTCGAACGGTTCGGCGTAGTGCCGATTACACGCCATGAAGTGCTCGACGAACTGGCTATGCAGAAACGCCAGCAGCACGGTAAGGTAGTCGACGTCAAGACACTCATGGCCGAGGTCAGACGCCTCCACGCCGCTGGCAAGACGATCGTATGGACTAACGGCTGTTTCGATATCCTCCACGCCGGGCACGTGGAATACCTTAATTTCGCTCGCCGACAGGGTGACGCCCTGATCGTGGGTGTCAACAGCGACAGGTCCGTCAGACTCAACAAAGGCCCCAATCGGCCCATCGTCGGCGAACAAGACCGGGCCGAGGTGCTCGCTGCGCTGGGGTGCGTGGATTACGTGGTTATCTTCGACGACGAAACGCCGATCCGAATGATCGAAAAGATCGCGCCCAACGTGCTGGTCAAGGGCGCCGATTGGGCCGGTGCCGTCGTCGGTCAGGACATAGTCGAGGCCGCAGGCGGCACGGTGGTGCTCGCTGAACTCAGGCCGGAACGATCCACCACCAACATTATCAATAAGGTGGCGAACGTCTATGGAAACGCACCAAACTGCCAACCCGAGAAGCCTGAATAAGGCCGTCTTCCTCGATCGGGACAACACGATCATCGAGGATCATGGTTTCCTGAGCGACCCGGCAGGATTGAGACTGCTTCCCGGCGTCGAACGGGCACTCAAGGGCCTGGCGCAGGCGGGCTACAAGCTGGTGGTTGTGACCAACCAGTCCGGCGTTGCCCGTGGTCTGATTACCGAGCAGGCGTTGGCAAAGGTCCACGAGGAACTGCAACGTCAACTGGCCGAGCACGGCGCACAGCTGGACGCCATCTACTATTGCCCCTACCTGCCCGAAGGTTCGGTGCAGGAATACGCCCGCGACAGTGACGAGCGAAAGCCTAAGCCGGGCATGCTGCTGCGTGCGGCCGAAGAGATGAATATCGACCTGTCGGCCAGTTGGATGGTCGGCGACAGCCCCCGCGACGTCGAGGCCGGCCAGCGTGCAGGCTGCCAAACCGTCCGCGTGCGAATTGGCCCCGACGTCGTCCGCCACGCTGCTTCCGGCGAAGACGAGGACGTCCAGGCCGATTTCACCGTACGAAACCTCGTCGACGCCGCTCGCGTCATTATGCGTGAAACCAGCCTGACAGACCTTGATCGCGACGGGACCGATGAAGCCGCCGGCGACTATAAGGCACAGGCACCACTGCTCGCCGCCGCTCGCACACCGTCAAGCATGACCGATAACGAGATACTCTTCGAACTGCTCCAGCAGGCCAGGCAACTGACGCGAATGCACCACCAGGTGGAATTCAGCGTCACCAAGCTTATCGCCGGCATCTGCCAAGGTGTGGCCGGCCTGGCCTTGATCGTCGGCACAGTCAGGTTCATCGGCGTCAGTTCGGTCCAGGGCCAGTGGGGCCAATTCTGGATGGCCATGGCCTGGCTGGCAATCGCGGCCGTCTTGCAACTGGCAGCCCTGACATTCTTCATCATGGGCAGAAAAGACTGATCGCCAACCGGACCGGGCCGACCCCAAAGGACCGATGTCACCTCAACGCCTTGGCCGTCCCAAAGTCAACTCACCCGGATCTTGCAGCGATTGCGTCGGCAGGATATAGTAATGGAGTCGGCGCCGCAGACTGTCATCACACTACCGTCAGAATGTCCATCACAGTGCAATGTTGAAATTTCGCTGCAAGGAAACGCTGGACACGACGTTAAAAAGATCAGAAAAGCAGCTAGGCACCTGACCAGGCAGGCATAAACAAAGCTTAGAAGAACAGCACTGTGCGCAAAGTGCGGATTCAAGGCTACTCCAGGCAGCGTAACGGCTTGCTGTTGGGGAAGATAGTTACAGGCATTACTCCGGCGGTCGCAGGTGGAAGATTATGGTCAAGACGCTTGGCGAACCGCATGGCTTGCGGACCGCGACGGATCGTTCGTTGGGGGCGATGAGTGCAATGCCCTGCAGTGACGCGAGATCGGACGGTTTTTTACCCCGGCGACGATGGCATGCACTGGAGATTCAATAATGAGGTTTTGTGGGCGGCTCGTCATTCTGTCGGCCGTACCGTTTTGCTGCCTGGCGGGATGTCGGCCTGCGTACTATCGCGTCGAGGCGGATAAGGTTGCCTACGGCATAATTGATCGGGCTCAGAAACAGGCACTGGGACGAGCCGAGCCGTTCACCATTGAACGGCCAGCCGACTCATTGCGCAGGAAGCTGCTGCTGGAGGAGGGCCTGCCGCATGCGGGGGCGGCGTCGCTTGGAGCGGAGTATCTCAAGCCGATCGCCCATTGGCCCGAAAAGGACTACCCTGCCCGGCCGGAAGGGCCGCTACCCGAAACGCATTTGGGGAAAGGTGGTTCGCTGACTCTGAGCCTGGTTGACGCTTTGCGCGTAGCGGCCCGGAACAACCGGGAATACCAGACGCGAAAAGAGGATGTATTCCGGGCGGCGCTGGCACTGGACCTACAAGCCAATCAATTCCGCAACCTGCTCTTCGGCGACGCGGAGACCGAGTACAGTGCCAACTATTCCGGCGCAGATGCGGTGCGAGGTCTGGCGAATACGGGCACGGCTTCCTGGCAGCGAAGACTCAAGAACGGCACGCTGCTCACGGCCGAGTTCGCTGTAGATCTGGTCAAGTTGCTGACGTTGGATCGCTCTTCTTCGCTGGGGCTTTTTGCGGACGCGACGATCACTATGCCTCTGCTGAGCGGAGCCGGCCGGCACATTGCAACTGAGGATCTGATCCAGGCGGAGCGGGAGGTCGTCTACTCGCTGTACAGCTTCGGGCGGGTCAAGAGGACGCTGGCTGTCCGCGTGGCTAGCG
>JABMQG010000135.1 GCA_013203365.1 Planctomycetota bacterium
AGGCAGAACGGCTCTTCGCCGAGGTAATCGCCGGTGAAGGCGAAGGCCCTGGCCCGGCAGCCGCCGCAGACCTTTCGGAACTGGCAGTAGCCGCAGCGGCCGTGGTAGCGGTTGATGTCCCTCATTTGCAGGAACACTGGCGACGTATCCCAAACCTTGCGGAAATTCATATCCTCTTTTCGGAGGTCGCCGCATTCTACGTCGAGAAAGCCGCAGATCTGCACTTTGCCACGGTGTGAGATAAAGGCGAAAGATTGACCACCCATGCAGCCTTTGGCAGGGCGCTCTTTGGGCCCGCCTTGGCTTCGTTGGTGCAGGATTCGCTGGTAGTGCGGCGCACAAGTGACCCGCATCTTGATTTCCGGTCGATCATGCAGTTCCGCCAGCCAGTGCAGGACATCTTCGTACTGCTGGGCGGAGAGCACCTGGTCTGCCAATGCCTTGCCTCGGCCGGTGGGGACAAGCAGGAATGGGTTGAACACCGATGCACCAAGGTCGATGGCCAACTGGCGGATCGCGGGCAGCTCGGCGAGGTTGTGCTTCGTGACGGTCGTATTGATCTGGAAGTCCAGGCCGGCGGCCTTGGCGGCATGGAGGCCCCGCATGGCTGCGTGGAAGGTGCCGTTTACCCCGCGGAAGGCATCGTGGGTCCTTGCCGTGGCGCCATCGATGGAGATTGAGATTCGGCGGATGCCCGAGCGAACTATCTGCGCGGCTGTCTGATCGTCGATCAACATGCCGCAGGGTGCCATCACCACGGGCAAGCCCATGCCAGCGGCGTAGGCGGCAATGTCGTATATGTCCGGCCGCAACATAGGCTCGCCGCCTGTCAGGATGATGATCGGTTTGGCGAAGCTGGCGATGTTCTCGATCAGCCGACGGCACTCCGCGGTGGTCAACTCGTCGGGGTAAGCCATGGGTTGTGCGGCGGCCCGGCAGTGCTTGCAGGAAAGCATGCAGGACCGAGTAACCTCCCACGCAATCAGATGAGGCGTGTATGCTGAGGCATCGGATTGTGTAGGTGGATGGCTCACGTATCCTGGCTAAGTTCGGCGGCGATTTCCTGATCGGTCAGATAGCAAGCCGGATCGGGGGCCCAGAGGTCTCCCGTCACGGCCTCGGCTCGCACTCGGCAGTTGCCGGCGCAGACGTCCAAAAAACGGCATGTGGCACAGCGGCCCTTGACGTGGGAGGCCTTGTCCTTGAGCTTGGCCATCAGGGGGTTTGACAGGTCGGTCCAGATCTCCGAGAATTTTTTTTCGGTGACATTTCCGAAGCTTACATGCCGCCAGAATTGGTCGGCGTGGACGCTGCCGTCCCAGGACACGCACCCAATGCCGAGGCCGGAGGAGTTTCCGCCGTTCATTCGCAGCAATTGCAGGGCATCGGCTGCGCGCGGGCTGTTTTCTTGCAGGAGCCTAAGGTACAGATACGCCCCATCCGCGTGGTTGTCGACGGTAAGCACCTCTTTGGGCAATCCCATCGCGTGTAGTTCGGCCGTTCTGTCGATTATCAGGTCCACAACTCGGCGAGTCGCCTGGTGGTCCAGGTCTTCGGCCATGAGGGTCGCGGCCCGGCCGGTGTAGACAAGATGGTAGAAGCAGACGCGTGGGATGTCCTCATCCCTCAGCAGGGACATGATATCGCCGACGTCGGCGGCGTTGCGATTGCAGATAGTGAAGCGCAGGCCGACCTTGATACCGGCCTGCCGGCAGTTTCGAATGCCGGCCAGGGCGAGATCGAAGGCGCCGCCGGCACCGCGAAAGCTATCGTTCACTTCTCGCATACCGTCCAGCGAGACCCCGACGTAGCCCAAGCCGACTTGGCGTAGCCGATCGGCGGTTTTGCGGTCGATAAGCGTGCCGTTGGTGGATAACACGGCCCGCATTCCCAGTTGGATGGCCCGCCCGGCCAGTTCGAGCAGGTCCTCTCGCAGGAGCGGTTCGCCACCGGAGAACAGCACCACGGGCGTGCCGAACGCAGCGAGGTCATCAAGGAGGGCAAAGGCCTGCTGGGTGGTCATTTCACCTGGATATTGCCGATTGGCGGACCGGGAGTAACAGTGCACACAGCGGAGGTTGCATCGACGAGTGCAATTCCATACGACCACAGGTTTTTTGTCGGCGGAGAACTGCAACAGGTGGCTTGGCAGCCGGCCGGAGCCGTAGCGAAGCACGTCGGCCGGCTCGACGGAGCCACAATACAGCTTGGATAACCCGATCATGACGGATCCTTCATGTGCCGGTACACGTCGGCAATTTCCGCGCACATGGCCAAGATCAAGCCGTGGGTCCCGATCGAAAGCAAGTTCACGGGCCTTTCTCCAGGGAATCCAGATCGAACAGCCGGCGAACAAGATCAATGGCGGCCAACTCATCCGCGTCGGCTGATTCATGCGATGAGCGGGACAGAAAATCGATCGGCTTGTGCATGATCTTGCTGCACAGGCACTGCGTAAGCCGCGCGACCTGCTCCCGGTCGTCTTCACTGAACTTGCCCGCGTACCTGTTCATCTCCTGCTGCTGCAATTGATGCACATACTGCCGAAGGAGCGTGATGGTGGGGCCGACCTGACGGGAATCCAGCCAATTGAAGAACACCTGTAGTTCCTGTTCCACGATGGCTTCGGCCAAGTTGATCTCTTGACAGCGCTGCTGGCGGGACCGGCTCACCAGATGGTTCAGGTGGTCAATGTTGTAAAGCAACACGTTGGGCAACTCACCCAGAAGCGGGTCCACATCGCGCGGCACGGCAATATCAACAATGAGCATTGTCCGGTTCAAGCTTCGCAGCACATGGTGCAGGGTATCGTAGGTCAAGACCGGGTCTGACGCCCCCGTGGAGCATAGGACCAGATCGACGCGAGGCAATATTGCTGGGATGTCCGACAAACAGGCTGTCTCGGTAACCAGTTGCTGGGCAGGCAGCCCGGTGAAAAATTCCGGGTGGCCATCTTTCTCGCGGAGCACGGCTGGGCAACGGACCGATTTGGACTCTTTCGTACCCTTTGCCGCCTTGTCAGACCGTAAGCGGCACCTTCGCCTAAGGAGCTCGGCGACCACTTCCTCGGCGTGCGCCGGCGTGCGGTTTGCAACAACAATGCGGTTGACGCCATCGGGTATAACGGCGAGCGCAGCCAGCAAGGCGGTGTCTCCGGCGCCGACGAGCAGCGCGGCCTTGCCGGTCAGGTCAGAGA
>JABMQG010000136.1 GCA_013203365.1 Planctomycetota bacterium
ATTTCGGCCCGGCCTTTCGTCGGGACGGTAATGCGAGACAGCAGCTTCAGCAGCGTGCTCTTCCCCGCGCCGTTTCGTCCGATGATTCCGACCACTTCGCCGGCGGCTATATCGAACGACACGTCGCTCAGCGCCCAGATTCGGTTCGAGTGGGTTTTTCCGTTTCCGGCCGAGGCCGGCCGGCGGAGGACGGATCGAACCGTCCTGACCGGGGATGAGAACAGATTGGTCAGGCCCTCGCGGAGCGTACCGTAAGAGCCCTGTTGGCCGAGGGTGTAGAGCTTGCTGAGGCCTGTCGCGTTAATAGCCGGCGGGTTCATTGGTTAGACCACGTCTGCAAAGGTTTGCTCCATTCGTCTGAAGTACACCACGCCGCCGATCAGCAGAGCCAGGACCACGAAGATCGAAACAACCGTCTCCGGGCCCGGGGAATAGGCATTGCCCAGCAGTGCCCAGCGAAAGCCCTCAATTGCGCCCACCATCGGGTTAAGCGCATATAGCGTGCGCCATTTTTCCGGAATTATGCTCAGCGGGTACATCACCGGCGAGACGAACATCCAGAACTGCGTCAGAAACGGGATCGTATGCCTTACGTCCCGGTATCGCACGTTAATGGCCGACAGCCAGAGACCTACAGTCAACGCAGTGACCACGGTCAGCAACACGAACGCCGGCGCCGCAAGAATGGCCATCGTAGGCGCTATGCCGTAATAGAACATCATGCCAAGAAGGATTACCGAGGCGATGGCGAAGTCGACCAGTCCCGAAAGGGCCGCGGCTGCCGGCACTATGAGACGCGGGAAGTACACCTTCGCCACCAGCGACTGGTTGGCAACCAGGCTTGCAGCGGACTGGGTGAGCGAATTGGCGAACAGCTGCCAAGGCAGCAAGGCAGCAAAAAGCAGGATCGGATAGGGTATGTTGGGGCTCTTGACCCCCAACAGTCGGCCGAACACGACGGAAAAGACGACCATGGTCAAGAACGGCTGCAATATTGCCCACAGCGCGCCGATGGCGGTTTGCTTATAGCGGACCTTGACATCACGCCAGATCAGAAAATACAGCAGTTCCCTGTAGTGCCACAGGTCAGGCAGGTTCAACGACACCCAAGGCCGAGAGGGCTGGATTACTGTTATTGGCGGGGCCCCGGGCGAGCTTTGGCCGGGTGCTGGGAGGGACTGAACAGGCGCATCAGATGGAATATCGATTGCCGTTTGCGTCACTGCAAGCTGTCCTCTCGTCGAGACATAACTCATCTTCTCAGCCTCATATATCGGCACGATGAAGGACCGCTCGCCAGAAAAACTCTTTTGTGGGCGTAGGCGTATCTTCCCGTTACGAAGGTTGTGGCAGGTCCGTCGGCCAGGTTTGGGACGCATGTACACAAAGGGCGTCGCATTGATCGGTCGGGGGGACGGTGATTTCAGTGATGGCCTCGTCGCCCATGCGGTAGAGCGAGTAACCCAAGGCGGTCATGAACCGGCACAATTCCGCCGAGTTGCCGCCTAGTTGGCGCAGATACCGGTCCGTAAGTTCCATGATGAAATAGGGGCAATCCCTCATGATGAGTTTGGTCATCCCTTTCAGCGCCAGCAGCTCCGCACCCTCGACGTCTAACTTGATCAGTCGAACCGTCGGGAGCACCTCGATGAACGAGTCCAACGGTGCGCATGGAACCACGGTAGTCTCTACGGACCGGCTGCCGAGATCGCGTAGTGAAGAGTAACCCCCGTCACGGCGGGCGGTGTGGAACGTCGCGCTGGCGTGTCTGTCGGAGATCGCCATTTCGTGCAGCGTGACTTGCGGGGCGTCGTTGATAGCTACGTTTCGCCGAAGCCGTTGTGCTATCGACGGTGATGCCTCGAACGCGTGCACCCGCCCGGTTGGCCCGACCAGCCTGGCGGCGAGCAGGGTGAAATAGCCTATATTCGCGCCGACATCGACCACGCAGTCACCCGGCCGGCAGATGGCGTGGAAGATCGAGCCCGCCGCGGGGTCGTAGCAGGCGTAACGGAAAATGCTGCGCTGGATTCCGTCGGACGGGTCTACGAACAAATCGAACCCCTCGCTCGATCGCACCACCCGTCCACGACACTTGCCCAGCAAGGCCTGGTGGCCGCTAAGCCACCTCAGCAGGCGCCACCTGCCGGGAAAGCCCTGAAAGGTGCGAGTCAACCAGCATAGTAGATCTATAAGACCGCACGATGCGAAACCAATCATTCGACGCCCTTCATTGCCCAGGGGAGCACTTATGAAGGTTATCGGAATTCGGCGGTAAAAGTCTTAAGAGCCCCTAACGAGCGGTTCCTGATCAAATGGGAGGGATCGTTTCGGTTCAAACCACCTGTTGTGGCCTGCATCCGGCTGGGGTGCCTGGCTTTGCCTCAAGCCGAGTTGTAAATTTTCCCGATGTTTGCTGGAGTGTGATCGTTCGGGGTCTTGTCGGTTGTGAACCGGCCGTCAGTCAGGGACGGTCGGCTGGGAGACGGTGTTCGCAGATGCAGAAC
>JABMQG010000137.1 GCA_013203365.1 Planctomycetota bacterium
CGTTGCCGCCCCAGTAGATGGCATGGTGCAGGCTGTGCAGCACGGTGTTTCGGCGGATGATGTTGTGCATGCCGATAATCCGGATACCGGCGCCGCCCCCGGCCTGGCGGACCACGCAGTCCTCGATAACGCTGAAACTGGTGTAGCCTTCCAGCCCGATGCGCAGGCGATCGAATGTCAAACCCCGCAGACGGATGCCGGTGTTCCACACGCCACGGCCTGCATAGAGCGTCCCCGGCCGAGGCTGGAGATCGACCGCGAAGGAGTTGACACAGACCTCTACCAGGTGCTTCTCGGATGGGTTGCCGTCGCCCGTGTTGACGTAAAGCCGTTTTTCATTCTCTTCGTAGAGCCACACCCCGGGCGTCTCATCGGTCACCGTGATTCCCTTGTGCGTCTCAGTACGATCGGTGCCGCTCTCATAATCAGGTTTGTCCTCGACGACCACCTTCATCGCCTCGGCGAACCTTTTGCCATCGACGAAGACCTGGTTGGTGTCCTCCGGCAGGGCGATCCAAAAGACGTTTTTTGTGCCTTCATTCAGCGTCCACTGGGCCGGCTCGACCTTGCGCGTACCGTCGATCACAACCTCATCATTGCCAAACGCCGCCAGCGTGATGAAGCGGAGTTGGCTGCCGTAGTACTCCCCACTGTGCGCGAAGTAACTAACGCCCTCATGGTACTTGCCTGCCTTGATCCACACCGTATCGCCGGCCTCTGCCGTGCCGACCGCCTTGTTGATGGTCTGCCAAGGCAGGGCCTCAGTGCCGGGATTGGCGTCGGTGGCCTGTGGGTGTGCTTGATCTACGTAATACTCCTCGGCCAGACAGGCCGAACCGCACAGAAACATGATGCCGGCAATCAGATAAATCAAGAGTGTTGGCCTGGTTCTCATCGTTAGTTTTCCTTTCTTCCGACATCCCCCAGACGAACTCTTGCCCGCGACCGCCGAGAGCAATCTTCGATTACAATGACTGGTGCGATACATTGCTGCAAGCGGAATCTGTCCGCAAAGACCTTTTATTGATCTTAGCATTGCCAATGCAATTTCGGACTCAATCGTACCAGCAAAGTTACTTTTGCAACACGAATGTCTATAAAAACGCGTTCGAGGCCCTGATTATCACTTTCAGAGCGGCCTCGCCGCGGCGGCTGGTGAAGCCAACTCGCCGACAGGCCGATACTTAAACCGGGCAGTCAAGCCGCCAAGGGAGACACAGCCATTATGGCCAAAAAACCGCACACCACGATGCGTGGGATCATCCCTGCAATGGTCACGCCGCTGCTGGCGACGGATACCCTTGACATAGAAGGGCTGCATCGGCTGATCGATCACATCCTCTCCGGCGGGGTGCACGGGCTTTTTGTCTTGGGCACCACAGGCGAGGGCCCGAGCCTGAGCAGCAGGCTCAGGCGGGAATTGATCGATCGCACGTGCAGACACGTTTCGGGGCGGGTGCCGGTGCTCGTGGGAATCACCGACACGTCCTTCATCGAATCGATCGGCCTGGCCGAGCACGCCGCCGACTGCGGCGCCGCCGCCTTGGTCCTTGCGCCGCCCTATTACTTCCCCGCCGGTCAGCCGGAGTTGCTTGAATACATCCGGCACATAGCTCCAAGGCTGCCGCTGCCGCTCGTGCTCTACAATATTCCCAGCCACACAAAAACAACGATCGAGCCGGCGACGGTCCAAGCGGCATCCGACGTTCCAGGAGTGGTCGCCATCAAAGACAGCTCGGCCGACATGATCTACTTCCACCGGCTAGCGGGGATGCTTAAGGACAAGGACGGGTTTTCACTTCTAGTCGGCCCGGAGGAGCTGTTGGCTGAGGCGATTCTCCTGGGCGGGAATGGCGGCGTCTGCAGCGGGGCCAATATCTGCCCCCAACTTTATGTGCAACTATACGACGCGGCTGTCGGGAGAGACCTCCGGGCAGTCGCCGAGCTGCATGAGCGGGTAATGGCCGTCTCCAACACCATCTACCGCGTGGGGCAATACGAATCGCGGTACCTGCAAGGGATCAAGTGCGCCCTGTCGTGCATGGGAATTTGCAGCGATTTCCTTGCAGAACCGTTTCATCAATTCGGCCAGCAGCAGCGACAGACCATACTTAAGCACTTGAGGACGTTGGCCTTGACCGGATTGGATAACTGATTGCAGGCCCCCTTTTTCCCGGCGAGGAGATCTTAATAAAAACTTTTCGCAATTGTTCAGCCGTCGGCGCTATTTTTTCTATTTTTCTATGGGTCATTGTCCCGCCCGTAGGCTTGGGATTGCAAAGACGTTACAAGTTAATTGGCAGGTGTGCCGCCTCGCCGTTTTTGAAATGTTTGGCTGCAAGCCGGCCACTACTGGTCTTGACAACTGGCTAAGGTGTGTTAGAATTTCTAAATGGCTGGGTGCATTGGGGCGTGAATGGAATCAATCCTTTTTGCATCATATCGATAGCCGTATGTGAAGGTATTTGACTAAGAGGTTCATTCAAGCAAATGGATAGACCCGGTGCGTCTGGGATGTCAGCAAGCGTTTTTCTAGTGGGGCTCTGTCCCGGGCTTTGGTGCGCAAGGGAGCAACGGCGAACTAACAGCGATGGTAAAGGAGTCCGGACATGACAGAATTTGACGGATCGGCAGCAAGAGACGTGGTCGGCAGGTGGGCTTTAGCCTTGTCGGCCGGACTGGTTGTCGTAGTGGCGCTGCTAAGTGCCGGCCAGGTGCAAGCGGCGTTGGATCCCGGTAATGAGCCCGGCGCAGCCGCGGCCGTATATGTCGTCGGCGATAGCTCCACCGGCACCCCTAGTGCGCCGCAATTCACGCTGATGGGCGACCTGGACTTCGACAACGACGTAGACATCTTCGACTGGGCCGTCTTCCAGCCCAACTATGGCACTATGGCTGCCATGACGTACGATGACGGCGACCTTGACGGCGATGCCGACGTAGACATCTTCGACTGGGCCATCTTCCAGCCCAACTACGGCACAAGCATTGGCCAAAGCGACCTGACACCCCAGCACACAGAGGTACCATTACCAGGTGCGATTGTCTTGGGGTTTATAGGGCTGGCGCTCGTCGGGGTCATAAAGCGAAAAAGCTTGACCTGAACCGTATGGGCTGGAACACCACGTCTGTCTATGCACAAGTCCAGGACAGGATACAGTGTCCAGTGCAGGGACGCCCACTTCAGCAGCGTGGACTAGGAACGCCGTAGTCTGTGTGCGCCCGCTTGATAGAGCGACACTCGGCGGCACAAGGCAGTCACGTGGCATGTTCGGCTATCTGTGACTCATCTGCCGGCCAGGAACCCGCCCGGCGTGAAACCGTGCATGAAGGCATAGACCGCTCTAGTCAAAGTGCCATGTCTTTCCGTCGGCTTGGATAAGTTCATCCGCTTGAGTCGGCCCCCACGTGCCCGCGGGATATTCAAAGACGCCCTCAACACTGCCCACCGAGCAGCCCTCGATAACTGGTGAGACGAATTTCCACGCGGCCTCGATCTCGTCGCTACGTGTAAACAGCGTCGCGTCGCCGTTGGCGGCGTCCAGCAGAAGCCGTTCGTAGGCCTCCGGCGGCGCCGACTCGAAGGAATCCGCGTAGCCGAAATCCATATTCAGTGGCTTTATGGCCATCGCAGGTCCAGGCACCTTCACCTGGAATTCGAGGGATATCCCCTCGTCGGGCTGCACGCGAATTGCCAGTACGTTCGGCGCCAGCGGCCCAATGGGTGGACGGTTGAACAACACCTGCGGGACATCCTTGAAATGGATCGATATCTCCGTGCACCTTCGCGGCAGGCACTTGCCGGTCCGCAGGTAGAACGGCACCTCGGTCCATCGCCAGTTGTCCACGTACAGTCTCAGTGCCACGAAGGTCTCCGTGTGTGAATCCTTCGCCACGTTCGCCGTCTGTTGGTAGGCGGGCACCTCGACGCCGTCAACCACGCTGGATGTGTACTGTCCACGCACCACGCTTGACGGGACGCACTGCGGCGGAATCGGCCGAAGGGCGCTTAGAACCTTGACCTTCTCGTTGCGAATAGCCTCGGCCGTCAGGGCTACGGGCGGCTCCATCGCCACCAGCGACAGCAGGTGCATCATGTGATTCTGCACTATGTCGCGCAGGGCCCCGGCTCCGTCGTAGTATTCGCCCCGAGCCCCTACACCAAGCGATTCGGCGACCGTGATCTGAACGTGGTCGATGTAGTCGTGGCTCCAAATGTGCTCGAAGATGCTGTTGGCGAAGCGAAGCACCATGATGTTCTGAACGGTTTCCTTGCCCAGATAGTGGTCGATACGAAATGTCTGCCCCTCGTCGAAGACCTGACCAACACACTCGTTCAGCTCGCGGGCGCTTTGCAGGTCGCGGCCGAATGGCTTCTCGATTACTATTCGCGCCCACGGAACCGACCGGCCCTTCCTGGCAAGGCCGGCCCGGCCGAGCTGCTCCACGATCGGCAAGAAAACGGCAGGGGCAGTGGCAAGATAGTAGACGCAGTTGCCTGCAACATTGTCGGCTGCGGCTAGAGCCTCGATCCGCTGCCGAAGCGAAGCAAAGTCCGAAGGATTGTCGTACGAGCCGCGATGATAAAAAACCCGACTGGCGAAGTCCGACCATGACTTCTCGTCCGCCAGCCTGTCTCGGCAGGCTAGAAAATCGCGCGTTGAGTCCCTAAGCTGCCGGCGAAAGCCCTCGTCGGTATTATCGCTGCGGGCGTAGCCGACGATCGATGATTTTTCCGACAGCAGTCCCCGACACCGCAGTTGGAAGATCGCCGGCAGGAGCTTGCGGCGAGTAAGGTCGCCCGATGCCCCGAATACCACCAGCGTAAACGGTTCAGGTCCGACTTGTGGAGATTCACCCGACGTGGTTCGCTGCTGTGCCGCCTTCGCCGTCATCTGAACGCCTCCTCGTTAAGAGCCCTCTGGGCCGCCGGCTGCCGCAGCGAGGGCCTTGAATAAGTC
>JABMQG010000138.1 GCA_013203365.1 Planctomycetota bacterium
GCGCTGGAGTTCGTACGATCCTGCCGGCAACACCGAACATGATTGTGACAAGTATGTGAGCGTGTCCCCTGACGGGAAGATCGGTGTCGTGGCCGATACGCAGGAATCAGGCTCGATTGTTCGCATCTGGGCGGCGGGCACCCATCCCAACCGGCAGATGCGGATGTATCAGGGCGGGAGCAGCGAGCCATTTCTGGATGCGATGCTGGAGTCCCTGTTTGACGGTTCATTCGATAGCCGAAAGAACCTCCGGACCGGCGTCGATTTTTCCTTCACGGATGAGAAACATTGGCCTTTTGTCAGGCCGCTGATGGGGGATTTCCGGCGGGCCTATGTCTGTCGCGTGCCCATTCCGTTCCGAAACGGCTTGCGTATCGATGTGGACCGGCTGCCGGATATTAATGCCGGGTTGTTCTATCATGTCGACTGCATGCTGGTTGACGATCCGCAGGAGGTGCGGCCGTTTGACGGCCGCTTCAGTTATCGCGATTTCACGCTGCCCCACGCGCAATATGTCCATGCCGACCCCCTCAAATTCTATGGCGATGAAATGTTGGGAGCGCGGCGTGTGGCCACGCAGGGGCACGGTGAGCGTGTGTCAGTGTTTCAGGCCGCTGGTGCGGGGATGGTGCGCCGCCTGATGTTGAGGTTGTCTGGTGTGGCAAGGGAAGATCTGCATGATCTCCGTCTGTCAATTTCCTACGGGGGCAGTGTACCTTCGTTTGATGCGCCGGTGAGTCTGCTTTTCGGGGCGGCCTTCGAACTGCATGCGTTCCGATCCAGAGCCTTGGGTTATGAGGATGGCACCTTTTATTTCCAATTGCCGATTCCGTACCGCGATGGCATATCAATCGATTTGTACTCGGTTGCCAACCGACCGTTCGGGGCCGAGAGTGAAGTGTATGTTCTAGACCGTGAACCGCCCGCAGGTGCGCTGCTACTACACAGCTATTCGGCATTCGATGCCGGTTCTGCGCCGTGTCCCTATGTGTTTGCAGATGTCCAGGCGGCGCAGGGGCGATATGTTGGCATGGCCTTTTCCTGCAAGCCGTACCAGCAGGAGGACAACGAGATCATAATGGTCGACGGTGAAGTGGTTGCTCGAGGGACTGGACGCGAGGATTACTTCAACATGGCATGGGGCTTCAAAGAGTACTGTGAGCCGGATCACGGATGTCCGGTGCAGAGCGGGGAGTATCCTTGGCAGGATCTTCAGTCTGGCCATGGATACTATAGCGCTTATCGTCTGCATTTTCTGGAGAACGTTCCATTCAGGAAGAGTTTTAAGGCGTACTTTGAGAAGGATCATGACCCGTACAAGGTAGGGCACGGTTGGGCCAGTACGGCGTTTCTGTATCTGGATCGGACTCAATCCGCCCATTGTATTTCTGCCGATTGGCGTCGCTGGGCGGACGATCTTTAATTCAGTGAAAGGAGATTGTGAAGGAATCTAGCATGTGGAGTCATCTTTCGTTTGTACAGCAAGATAAGTGGAATGGATTCAACCGTCGCATTCTTACGGTCGGGGGATATCCTGTTTGGATCGTGGAACCTAAAGACGTCATGCCGGGGATCCCTATTATTCATGTTGTTGGTGATGATGATGCAACCGTTCCAGTGGCAGAGAATAGCGATATTGTGGAGCGTCGCTACAAGGAAATGGGCGGTAACATTTGTGTCATACATAGGCCTGGCGTTGGGCACCATCCGCATGGTCTGGACGATCAGGCACCGGTTGTGGATTTTATTCTCAGGCATATCTGAATTCGAAAAGGAGATCACTGCATGTTGAAGACTATCCCCATATTGATTGTCGCGGCATTAACGGCGTTAGTAGAGCCAGCGCAAGCGGTGGAGTCGAAGTTGACTCAGACCGACCGCGGCGTGGTCGTAGAGACCGACCGCTACAAGGCCGAGATTCGCTCCGGTGTGGTCGTGGCCTTTTTCAACAAGCTGACCAACGAGGAATACCTCGACGCCTCAGCCGATATGACCAAAGTCCTGCCGCACCTGCCGACAGGTCTGGGCACGCAGAATGGCGAGGCCGCGTTCAAGGCGGCCGGGAAATTGTTCGATTGTCCATGGAATGATCATGAGGCCGCCAGCCAGTGGCCGAACCAGCACTATGTCGCCGATTCCGGAAAGTTTATCTGTGAACTTAAGGACGGCAAGGCGGTTCTAATGTATCAGGGGCTCACCGATGGCACGACGAAGTTTGACGATGAAAGTTACACATTGACAGTAGAGGTGGACAAGGAGTTCGGCGACTTGGTCGTGACTCCTGCCGTTGCCTCTCCGCGCAAGGGTGTCTACGGCTGTGCGCTGGCTGTGGCATCGTTACAGCCGGTGATCACGATAGAAGCCCCGATCTTCGACGGCATGCAGTTGGATTGCAGCATGACGCCAGGCTTACGGGCCAACGCCTGGCCTGGCTTTTGGGACTACGGCTTCCTGGCCATGAATGGTAGACGCGTCGGCGCCGTGGGCGTGTGGTGTCAGGACGCCGAGTTGAAGGTTTACAAGCACCTGTGTTATCTGGTGAACGACCAAGGCCTGAGCTTTTCTCTAAGCGCGATGAACGCTCCGCCGTTCGATGAGTACACCCGGTCCGCCCCGTTGAGCTGGAGATTTCAGGCGTACGACAAGAGCTGGTCGCAGGCGGTCGCCCGGTTTCGCCAGTGGAGGAACAAGAACATCAAGCTGCCGGAGCGTTCGGCCTGGACACAGCAGCTTGCTTTTATGAATCACAGCGTCGATGCCCGCAGCGGCTGGCTGGCGCCGGTCAAGAGCTATTTCGAGAACAGGCATTTGGAACGTACGGTGACGTTTGCTTCCGTTATCCGCCGTCAGCCTTTCGATCGCTTCCATGCCGACAATACCCCGTACCAGCCCGTCGAAAGCACTGACCCAAAGAAGCCATCGCTCGGCGGATTCCGCGAGAACATGATCGAATGGAAGGCAAGCGGCGCCAAGTTGATGGCCTACCTTCAGCCGATGATTTTTGTCATCTCCGCCGAGGCTAGGACCGACCGCGAAAAGGCGGGGCTGGCGGCTCACTACCTTGCCGAGACCCGTAGCCCGTTCCAGTCCGATCCTAACCGCTGCGCCGTGCACGATCAGCACCACCTCGGCGAACCTGTCTGGCAACGCTGGTTCCTCGACTGGGTCAAGGAATATATCCAAAGCTACGGCTCCGACGGCGTCTACCACGACCAATCGTATCACTGCCCGATGGATAACCGAGGGACGATAGGCACGACCAGTCCGCAAGGCATGGCCGAGTATTTCGCCAAGGCGCAGAGCGAAAGTCCCGGCTCGCTGCATGGGACCGAGCACATGAACGAGGTCAATGCACTCGGCGCCTCCCTTGGCCTTGGATCCGGCGTCCTGTGGGGTTCGCCGTCTTGCATCCGCCACCAGAGGATCAACCACGCCTCACCGATTTCCAACGCTCTCCATTACGAGCGCGGCGCGATATTCGGATTTCCTCATTATAGCGA
Source organism: Planctomycetota bacterium (assembly GCA_013203365.1). GTDB lineage: Bacteria > Planctomycetota > Phycisphaerae > SM23-33 > FEN-1343 > JABMQG01. The sequence goes on from JABMQG010000138.1 coordinate 3,501, forward strand.
CTTTGCCAACGCCGGCCTGTCCACCCGCTACCATTGGGGTATCGATCTGATGGAGAAACGCGGCGATCTGCCCGGCCAGTCACTCCAAAACCGTGCGCTCTACAGCGGTGGTGTCGTTCCGTTTGAGCGGTGGCAGAACGAGTTGTGGCTCGATCGCGTCCGCGCCACCACGTTTGTCTGGGAAGGTCTGCGACAAGTGTTCCCTGAGAATTTCGCGAGGAACGTATACTCGTATTACCGCGATGCCAGTGGCCGCGACTACCGTATTGAAAAGATGCCATGGGGCTCGCGGTTTATCCGTCAGGATAGCAGCAACTCATTTACCACTCTCTACGCCCGCCTGCACGGCGTTGCCGAAGTGACCGACTTTGACGGTGCGGTGGCAGGTTGGTACTGCTATAAGCCAGGGGCCATTGTCGGACTCCATCCAGACCGGTATTACATTGTTGACCCGGGCTTGAAGCGTCCTGCGGCCTACTGGAGTAGCGGACACTGGTCGGCGTTCGGTCTTCGCGAGAGTTATGTCGAGGATGCGTTTGCGAACAGCACGTTTGCCTATCTCAAGATTCGGCCCAACCCGCGGATCGGAGCGGTGCTCTCGTACGACTCGGTAGTGCTGCACTCGCCGATCCCGCCCAAAAAAGTGCTGGTCGGTGGTCGCCTGGCGAATTCGTTTACCCGAATCAAGGATGCCAATGGTAAAGACACCGACGATTACCGCATCAATGAAATCAGGACGCCGTCCGACATCGTTGCGATCTTCGATGAACCCACTGACGCGGTGACGAGCAAAGAGTTTGCGCTGACTCGCGTGGTCTCGTCCGACACACAGACCGAGATGTTCGATCCGGCGTTCTTCACTGATCAGATTACAGTTGCCCTGGACAAAACCGGCAGGACCCGTCTCCACTCCCCGGTGTCAGTGCCGATGGTGCCCAAGAGGACGCAGACCCACGTGGTGGTCAAGGCTCCGGCCGAAGGAACCCAGTCCGGTCGCATGCTGATTACCGTGGCCGGGGGATTGTCCGGCTTCGAGGTTAACGCTGTGCCGCGGGCCTTTGCATTTGAACCGCGTAAACCGCAGGTGCTCGCCCTGCCTCTAGCTGCTGGCGAGTCGGCGTTGCTGTCGTTCTATGCCGATTCGGGTGTTGACTGCGCGTTCGAGTGGCAGACGGCCGAGCAGATCAAGGTGGAGGATGCTGCCCTGGCCGAAGCGCTGAAAATGGTAGCGGCTCAGAAGGCTGCTGACGCCGTCACGCCCAAGCAGGTTCATGTTACGCCCAAGCCAGCAAGCAAATGAGTCTGCCGAACAATATGAAATCAACAAAGATTGCCACACTTGACCAGTTGCACTGAATAACTCATGAATGTTTCTGTTGTTAACGGCGGACGGCGGTGTGACCGCCCTGCCTTAAGGAACTAGTAAGGATAGAAAGAAAATGTCTAGTGAATGCTAAGCCGTATGTTGTTGTGGTATGGGGGGATTCGATTGCTGCTTCAGGTTGGTCGACGCGGACGGAGTTTATTTATAACGCTGCATTGAATGTGGGTCGCTCGATAAAGATCATCAACAAGGGGGTTGGTGGAATGGCAGCAGTAGAGGCCAAGGCGAACTTCGATAAGGATGTTCTGTCGAACATCCCTGATCTGGTGATAATTCAATTCGGGTTGAATGATGCCAGGTACAACGGCTTGCGCGGGAACAAGCCCTTCAGCACGCTTGAGGAATTTGAGGATCATCTTAACAATATGGTGGGAATGTGCAGGACACTGGCGTCGAGCGATGTCATAGTTGTCGGCAATCATGCCACGCCTAGCCTTCTGATCATGCCGGACGGGCTTAACTATGATGAGGTGCGGATCCGGTACAACAAGGCCGCTGAGCGGGCTGCAGGGAAGCAGGGAGTGCGATATTGCGATATGGCGGATGCTATTAATGCTGCGGGATTAAAGCCGCGTGAAATAGTGAATGAAGACTGTGTCCATCTGTCGCCGCTTGGCCTGGAGACGTACGCGCAGATTGCAGTAAACGAAATTGCTGCGGCCATGCGGAAGTCCGGCAAAACACAGCAATAGGAGAGTTTTGGCAGCATACACGCATTGATTTGTGCGTATGTTGCCTGAAGGAGGGATTGTGGGGTCAGAAGTTGAATTGAGATTCTGCTGAAAAACCCCC
>JABMQG010000139.1 GCA_013203365.1 Planctomycetota bacterium
GATCTACCCAGCGAAGTGAACATCGCCCGTATCTTGCCGGGATCGGCTGTAAGCTTCGCCACAACGGTAAGGTAAATCACCTGTGTCGTTGCGATCAGCCGGAACCCGCTGTCACTGCTTCGCATTTCATCAAGGCATCGGTCGGCTTCTTTTAGCCATTGGTCGGCCTCTTCGCCGCACCATTGATCGAGGTACAGCCGTTCGAGTATGTGTGTCGCAGCGTTGTTGAGGCAATAGCTGCTTACACGGATGGGACTGGGCAGCCTCTGATCCTCCGACAGGCGTCGGACCCAGTTCATGAAGCTCTTCGTCTCGGCGTCATCTCGTAACGCCGCGGCGTCGGCGGCAAGGCGCGACAACTCGGCGCAGTACAACTCCGTATCCAGCAGGTAGCGACCGGCCACCAGTACGTTCAATTGCGCCATCAGTCCGCAAAGCGAATCGGGCCCCATCAGGTCCGCTACAACCCGGCTTCCATCGACCACCAGGCGCATGTTGCACTCTATGCTCTGGTCATAGTCGCCGAGAATCACGAGCAACTGGCGAAGATCAGACGCAAGAGGCGTCGACTTGTCCGAAGCCGGACCAGACTGAACCATCTGCCTTACAAAATCGAGAAATCTGCCTTCCAGCCAGTCGATGTCTACCTCCTGAGGGATCCCCTCGCCGTAGGAGTTCTCGATAAGGTGGCCCGCCGCGGCACGAACACTGCCGAGCACCTCAACTGCGATCGAGCGCTGCAGCCCGCCGTCGATGTCGACTTTGGCGTCGGTCAATGCCGAGTAGTTGGCTTCGAGTCGGTGCTGCAACGCATCCAACTTCTCCTTCAGCACGGGCTGATTCATGTCCGGGGCCCTTTTTGTGTTGCAGTCGCGAAGGTGAGAGATAGCGGTCCTTACTCGCTTGGCGGATATCGGCACGCCGATGGTGCGTGTGATTTCCTTCGCCATGGCTTCATAGTTCACCCGCTCGACATCAGGTCCGGGACGAAGGCAGCGGTCCAACACATCGTTCAGGTTTGTCTTGTTGTGCCCATCCATCACGGCGGCAACCCAGGTGAGCACCGCTTCGGCTGCGTCTTTCACATTACGCCGCACGGGTTCGACCTCGGCTTCGACGGATCGGAGGATTCGCCGGCTGCCGCGTGGCGACGCGTTGTCCGCGCCGATGACGTTACGCCCATTGCCGGACGTGGTCATCTTTGCCTCCAAGTCATTCCAGTCGACGAAGAATGTCCTGGTGCGGCGTGCGGTGTGGTCGTTGTCGAGTTTGCTTTCCAGGCCGGACATTGCCTTTTCCCTTGGCGATTGAGCCCTTGTTGACTGCGGGTCAGCCCGTTGACGAGCCGCCTCGCGACACAACCACATCTACCGGCGGGCCGCTGTCGCCGCGGTGACAGCCTGACTCGGCTTGCGCCGGGCTGCACAGAAGCAACGGCAATGCAACGGCCGCAGCAATGATCCACGCGATTGTCTTCCTGCCAAGCATGTCAACTCTCCTTAGAACACCTCATCCAACTGCCCTACCCATCTATCTAACTAATACAACGCACGAAGCGGCCGGTTTTGCGCAATTTCGCCAGTAGCCTGCCAATACGAGTCTTATGTAACTATAAGCGAACACACCTCTTGCGCAAAGAAAAACTTTTTTCCGATAGCCGTGACACCCCCGTCCGCCAAGTGAGCCCGACAGCTAGCGGCGGCATCGCCCTGGGGCGAAGGGGGATGTACCGGGCCACCAGCTTTCCGCTTAGACCAGCGGCGACAGGCACTTCCATACCGCGGTCACTTCCCTGGGCGTCGGCAACCCGGCTGGTATTGCATTGATCAGTGGAAAGGAAGGCACGGAGGAAAGAAGGCACGAAGGCACGCAGGCACGGAGGCACGAAGGGAAGAAGCGAAGAAGGGATCAGGGGCGGGGCACTTCCGGGGGCCGGGGGGGACGAATGGCGTACGGAGACCTCTAACTGAAAGGAGAACCAAGATGTTTGGGACAAATCAACGAAAGCTGGTTCTGTGCATGGCCGTGGCGCTTGTGGTCGGAGGCGCACTTGCCGCCGACGCGCAGGCTCGGCCTGAGAAAGGTAGAAACCATCGCGCCAAACGGACGCAGCGTGGTGGCGAACACCGTGGCCGCGAACAACGCGGCGGCGAACGGCGTGGCCGCGAACAACGTCGCACTGACAGCAAGAGGAGCGGTCTGTCGATCAGCTTCAGTCTTGGCGGCCATCAAAGATCGGTGATGCGACAGCGGCATGTGAGTTATGTCGAGTCCTATTGGGTACCGCCGGTCTATGTAACACGCTACGACTCCTGTGGTCGGTCGTATCGGGTTGTGATCCGCGAAGGCTTCTGGCAGGAGGTGCGCGTTGCCGGGCCGCGTCCGATGGCTCTGCACGGAGCTGGATGTCACGACTGCCAGCCCCGTAGCGGTATCCGCGTAAGCGGCAGCTACCGGTTCTGATGCTGCTGAACACAAGGCCGCGGCCATAGGGGGCTGGTCGCGGCCGTTTCTCTTTCTCGCTGTCGAGAGTCGTTCGGCC
>JABMQG010000140.1 GCA_013203365.1 Planctomycetota bacterium
AGCCTGGTCTTTATCCACTCGCCGGCCACCTTGAGGGCCTCGCCGAGCCTGGCGGGGTCTTTGCCGCCGGCCTGTGCCAGTTGCGGTTTGCCGCCGCCACGGCCGCCGACGATAGGGGCGATATCGCCAATCCACTCGCCGGCCCCAACACCGTGCGAGGCGATAACGGCGTCGCTGACGGCGGCAACCAGCATGACCTTCCCCTCGTCCACAGACCCGACAAAAGCCGCCACCCGCGGGCCGCATTTCTGCCGTATTTTGTCCATGGCCGATCGCAACTGATTTGCGTCGCCGACCGACAGCTCGCCGACAACCACCTTCACGTCGCCGACAGTTTCAGCGGCGTCCGTCAGGCCGTCGATCTCCGCCGCTCCGTCTCCACCGTCACCGCCGGCGGCGGCCAATTTCTTGCGTAGCGACTTGATCTCCTTCTGCATCGCCGCCACCCGCTCGCCCAGTTGCTCGGCAGGTGCCTTCAGAATTGCGGATGTTTCCCTGATCGCTTGCGACATGGCCTGCACCTTGGCCACCGCGTCCGGCCCGGTGACGGCGAAGATCCGGCGAACGCCCTTGGCGATGGCCTCAGTCCCGATGATCTTGAAAAAACCCACCTGGGAGCTTCGTGCCAGATGCGTTCCGCCGCAAAGCGCCACGGACATCTTTCTAGTCGCCTCGCTCAGCGGGTCCAGAGTGCCTATGCTTATCACCCGCACCGGATCGGGGTACTTTTCACCGAACACCGCACAGACGCCTTCGATCCGCATCGCCTTTTGCAGCGGTATAACGCTGGCGCCGATCTCCCTGTCGGCGAGTATCTGCTCGTTGACGAGCCTTTCAATCTCGTCCAACTGCTCGTGCGTCAGGGCCTTGTTGTGTGTGAAGTCGAACCGCAGCCGTTGGGGCCCCACCTCGCTGCCGGCCTGGTCGACGTGGTCGCCCAACACCTCGCGCAAGGCCCAGTTCAGCAGGTGAGTGGCGGTGTGGTTGCGAGCCGTGTCCATTCGCTTTGCATCCACGGTCAACTCGGTCGGCTGGCCGGGGAGGATTCTGCCGTTTTCAATGGTGCCGACGTGCAAGACGCACTCGCCGACTTTCTGCGTGTCGCTGACGGCGAAAGCGCCCGTCTCCGTGACAAGCCGGCCGATGTCGCCGACCTGCCCGCCCGACTCGGCGTAAAAGTTCGTCCGATCAGTAATCAGCGATATCTTGCGGCCGGGCCCCCCACTCCCGACAAGTTCCCCGCACGTCACGAAGTGCCCATCATCAACCCAACCGAGCACCTTGGCCAATAGCGTCAACTCCCCGTACTTGAAGGAATCGTCCATCGCGGGCAGTGTGGTCGCCGTGGAGGCTATCATGGCCGGTAAGGCCGAGGGCGACGTGGAGGCTATGCGGTGATCGGACATCGCGTCCTCATAGCCGACCATATCCACGCACAGCCCGCGTTCCCGTGCCATCAGTTCAGTCAAATCCGTGGGGAAGCCGTACGTGGCGTACAGTTCGAACGCCACCTGTCCGGGAATCTCCTTACGGCCGGCCGAGGAGATCTTCTCGGCCTCGGCTTCGAATAGTGACAGGCCACGGTCCAGTGTCTTGTTGAAGCCGGCTTCCTCATCGCGAATCATCTCTGCCACGGCCTCCGGGCGGGCGCGCAGCTCGGGGAAGGCCTCGCCCATCTCATTAACTACCGTAGGCACAAGCCGATATAAAAATTCACTGCCGCCGGTATTCAGATACTGCCGGCCGTAGCGAGCTGCCCGGCGAAGGATCCGGCGTAAGACGTAACCTCGCCCCTCGTTGCTGGGTCGGCCGCCGTCGGATAAGGCGAACGCCAAGGCACGGACGTGGTCGGCCACGACACGATAGGCCACGTCGGTCATACCCTCCAGCGTTCCACGATAGGGCTGTGCCGAAGTTATTTCACCAATTGCGCCAAAAAGTCCGCGAAAGATGTCAGTGTCGTAATTGCTTGACTGGCCTTGTAATACGGCACATATCCGCTCCAGGCC
>JABMQG010000141.1 GCA_013203365.1 Planctomycetota bacterium
AGCCGGCGATACCGGTTCTCCATATTCTCGTCAGCCGGTTCGGCATCGGCCCAGAGAGGCACGATTTCTGCCAGGATGTCCGGCTGTGGATGTCGCGTGAGCCAATCGATCAGTGCCTCTTGAAGTTTCGGGTCCTCCGTTGAGCCAAGTGAGCGAACCACGTGGCCGGCCAAGCCCGGGAAGTCGCGCCTGGCCAGGAATTGCAGGACGGCCGTGTGAACGGCTTCATCGCTGCCGGGGTCGGTAAGCACAGTCGCCAAGGGCCGGCAGTGTGCCTCGTTGTCGCCGTCGAGATGGACGACGATGGCAAGGCTTGCGATTCTTTCCTTGGCGGGCAGATCGCGGTCGAGAACGCGGCGCAGATTGTGCAAAACGATAATGTCTATTGGGAAAGCATTCGCATCGCTGCTTTGCTGTGCGAGCAGTTCTTTCATCGTCACCGGGGGGGTAATCTTGAGCTCCGCGCAGCCAGGGGCCATAGTAATCGCCACGAGGATCAACAATACCACTACGCGAACAGCCAGCGCGATCAGGGCAGTCGCAGATTTAATCCAGCCTTTCAGCACGAGGTAGATTGTATCGGCTCGCGGGTGCGTCAGTAAAGGCATCGCCCCCCCCGCCACAGGATGACGAAATTCCATTTCATCTATTTCTTGTGATGCTTTGCGGGCTTGCCAGCGTGGCGGTGCTTGGTTAGACTGTTCAGCCATTATGGAACCGAGCGTAGATAAACAACTTGAGTTGCTGTTACGAGGGGTTGAGGCCGTTTACAGCGGCCAAGAGCTTGGCGACCGTCTGCGATCGGCGGCAGCGGAGGGTCGGGGTCTGCGTGTGAAGCTCGGCATGGACCCGACTGCCCCTGACATCCACCTGGGCCATACGGTGGTCATGCGGAAGATGCGACAGTTTCAGGACCTTGGACACAAGGCGATTCTGATCATAGGTGACTATACCGCGCGCATCGGTGACCCCAGCGGCCAGAGCGTCACACGCCCGGTGCTCACTGCCGAGCAGATCAAGTCCAACGCACAGACGTACTTCAACCAGGCCGGCAAGATTCTGGATACCAACACCGAAAAGCTGGAGGTGCGTTACAACAGCGAGTGGTTGGCGGAATTATCGTTCGCCGACGTGCTTCGCCTGATGTCGCAGATGACAGTTGCCCGGATGCTGGAGCGTGACAGCTTTCAGAAGCGATACAAGGCCGGGGCCCCCATCGGCGTGCACGAATTTCTATATCCCCTGATGCAAGGCTACGATAGTGTCTGCATCGAGGCCGACGTGGAGCTGGGCGGGACCGACCAGACCTTCAACAACCTCGTCGGTCGGCAGCTTCAGGTAAACGCCGGTCAGAAACCGCAGATCGTCGTTATCATGCCTATCCTGGTCGGCCTGGACGGGTCGGAGAAGATGTCCAAGAGCAAGGGCAACTATATCGGCGTCACCGACGAGCCCAACGATATGTTCGGAAAGGTGATGAGCATACCCGACACGCTCATGGACAACTATTTCACGCTGCTAACCGACGAACCTCGTGAACAGATCGACCGGCTGACCGACGCGGCCCAGACGCATCCGCGCCGGGGCAAGGCAGAACTGGGCAGGCGGATCGTCTCGTCGTTCTATGGTGCTCAGGCCGCTGAGGCCGCCGCCGATGAGTTCGACCGGGTGTTCACGGAGCACAAGGCCCCCACCGAGATGCCGGAGGTTCTCGTGGCGGGCGACGCGGTGAGCATCGTTGACCTGATTGTTGCTGCCGGGTTTGCTAAATCCAACGGCGAGGCTCGCCGGCTCGTCAAGCAAAACGCTGTCAGCATCGACGACGAAAAGGTCAGCCAAGAAGACGCCCAGGTCACGCCGAAGGACGGACAAGTGCTCAGGGTTGGTAAACGACGGTTCGGCAGAATCAAGGTCGGGACGGTACGCTCGCCGAACCCATAACGGTCGGGCGAAACTCGCGTTCGCTCTCGTACGCTACAGCGTTACCTGTTTTAAAACCCGTAGAACACGGCCATTTCTCTGAGGGTCTTGAGCTTGATCTTTGGCGCCTGGCCGGCCTGGCCGAAGGCGATCATTCGCTGCTTGCAGACTTCCTGCATCGCCTCACGAGCGGGCTTGAGGTACTCGCGAGGATCGAACTTCTTCGGATCTTCAGCGAAGACCTTTCGAATAGCGCCGGTTATGGCCATTCGGCTGTCGGTATCCACGTTGACTTTGCGCACGCCGTGGCGGATGCCTCGTTGGATTTCCTCGATCGGCACGCCGTAGGTCTGTTTCATCTGGCCGCCGTAGCGGTTGATAATATCCTGCAGTTCCTGCGGCACGCTTGATGAACCGTGCATGACCAGGTGTGTATTGGGCAGCTTCTTGTGGATTTCCTCGATTCTGCTCATCGCCAGGGCTTCGCCGGTGGGTTTGCTGGTGAACTTGTATGCCCCGTGGCTGGTGCCGATTGCTACGGCAAGGGCGTCGACACCCGTGGCCTCGACGAATGCGGCGGCCTCGTCGGGATCGGTGAGGTGCGCGCGGACCTGGTCGTCGCTGAGGCCGGCGCCGTGACCGTCCTCGATGCCGCCCAGGCAGCCGATTTCACCCTCGACCGTCACGCCGAAGGCGTGGGCCACGTCCACCGTCTGCTTGGTGACGCGGACGTTGTACTCGAACGTGGCCGGCTTCTTGCCGTCCGCGGCGAGCGATCCGTCCATCATGACCGACGTAAAACCGTTGGCGATAGCGCTGAAGCAGGTCGCCGGCGAGTTGCCGTGGTCCAGGTGCATGACGATCGGCAGCTCGGGGTACAGCTCGACGGCCGCCAGCATAAGATGGCGGAGGAAATTGTCGTTCGTGTACTTTCGAGCACCTCGGCTGGCCTGCACGATTACGGGGCTTTCCGTTTCACGGGCGGCCTCCATGATCGCCTGAATCTGCTCCATGTTGTTCACGTTCAAAGCGCAAACGCCGTAGTTGTTCTCGGCCGCGTGATCCAGGAGCACTCGCATCGGTATCAGGGGCATATTACACCTTTCTGTCTGTGCCTGCTTGGCGTGAAAAAAAGCTTCTATGTACTACTAAATGTCTTAAAGGATCGGCATTTTACTTGTCGCCCTTGCGCCAGGCAATGGTCAAGGTCCGAGAAAATCCGCTGCCTCCTGCCCACCCGCGGTGAGGGGCTCGGGTATCGGCACGCCTATATCAGCGACGATGACCTTACCGGTGTAGTCGGCGGCGCCCGGTGCGTCGAAGCCTCGCTTGCGGGCAACAAATGTAATTGTGGTTGCGGCACGAATAGCCGGACCAAGGGCCTGACCGGTGTCGCAATCCAAGCCGGTTGGTATGTCGATGGCGAGGATGGGCACACCGGCGGCATTTGCGACCGAGACGGCGGCGGCCAGGTCGCCAAGGAGCGGACCGTTGATACCCGTTCCGCCAATGGCGTCCACCAGCAGGCCATATCCCTGCCAAATGTCGGCCAATTGCCCGATCGATCGGCCGCCGACATAGTGGATATCGTCGGTGAGTTTCTCCAACACCTCAAGGTTCACCAGTGCATCTCCCCGGATCTTTTCTCGCGGGGCCAGCAAGTACGTGTCAGCGGCGATGCCTCTCAGGCGAAGGTGGCGGGCAACGACGAATCCGTCCCCGGCATTGTTGCCCCCGCCGGCAAGCACGGCCACGCGGGAAGCGGGGTTGGCGGTCTCGGCGAGCATCAGGCCGGCGGCATCGGCGGCGGATCGGCCGGCGTTTTCCATGAGCACGAGACCGGGCACACCGAGGGTTTCGATTGCCCAGCGATCTATCGCGCGAACCTCATCACGTGTCATGGAACCATTCACAATAAGCCGCAGCCTTACATTCAAAGAGTGAAGCACACAGAATCATCCGCCTATTTGCGGGTGCCGTCCGCTGGCAGGGGCATTCCAAACTGTTCAAGCCAATAATTCGTCCAAGGCGGCGGCAAAAATCTGCTTGGTCTGCAGTCCGACAAATCGCTTGGCCAGTTCGCCCGACTTGAAAATAATCACAGTGGGAATCGCGCTTATGCCGTATTTCAACGATATGTTGCGGTTGGCATCGGTGTCGATCTTGCCGACCTTGATCCTCTCGCCGTAATCTTCGGCCAGTTCGTGGAGCGTTGGGGCCAGCATGCGACAGGGCATGCACCACTCGGCCCAGAAATCGACCACGACCGGCACAACCGACTGCAGCACTTCATGTTCGAAGTTCTCGTCAGTCAAAGTCAGAACCTTTTCCGAATCCATTCATTAACTCCTTGATCGCCGGGATAAACCAGAAAGAATATTCATGTTTTATGGTAGGCCATCAGATTAGCGGTGTCAACAGCAACAAAACGGAGTGCTTCTGGCATTGACACCGGCGATTTGCGGTTTTCGATGAGAAGTGTGGCATCCGGCGATAGATAAATGCGAATCCCAAACGCGCGGCCCGCCCTACGGGCTGTCTTGGGAGCCTTTTTCTTCTGCTTCTGCTTTTGCTTCTGCTTTATCGGCGGGTGCGGACGCAGAGCGATTACGCTCTTGTACTGACATACCGACTCCCGCCGTGGAATTCCTGCTCGTTGGGTTGGCATTCAGCGGCGCAGGAAGAAGGTCCACAAGGTTCACCGTGACGACTATCCGGGTGAGCCGG
>JABMQG010000142.1 GCA_013203365.1 Planctomycetota bacterium
CCCGCTGGTAGGCTCCAGCAGCGTCGCGAGTATTCGCATCGTGGTGGTCTTGCCGGCCCCGTTGGGACCGATGAACCCGAAAATATCTCCCTGGCGAATCTGCAACGTCAGATGGTCCAACGCCACCAGGTCGGCGTAGTGCTTTGTGAGGTCCTTGGTCTGGATCATGTCAACTCCCTTGCTTGGGAAACACCACAAGTCGCGCCAGATGCACGTGGTGAGTGTCGCATTTGGCGTTCGCAATGCCGAACGGCATGCCGGCTTCTTCAAATTCCACGCAGACGACGATCGCGCCGCGGCGGCAATAGTCATTAATCGCGCCGGTCCGTGACATGCAGCCATGGGATAAGTAGGCGATAACGCCCATCCTTTCTCCGGTCCAATCTGGTTGGGCGCCACTATCGGAATTGGTTTGGCCACCGCCTGAAGGCAGCCTTACGCGCAACTGAGAAGTCTCGCCGGGCCCCACGCGGCCGAACGTGGCTACAGGGATGCACGCGGCGCCGGCGTGAACGGACCCCCGGCGAACCGGGACGTTGGCCAGATTCGTTATTCGAACGTCTATGCTGCCGTCGCCGGAAAAGACCGCCTCGGCGGCGAAGGGCATCTCTGCAACGGGAAACTGGGCCAGCAGGCACTGCATCGACCAGATGCTGACCGGCAGGGAGATAGGCAGGTTTCCGCCGCCATGCTGGAGGTATTCAATTTGCCTACTGCCTCGCTGCTTAAACGAGGACAGCGCGCCTTCGGTCGGAACAACACTGGAGAACCACTGGTCGGCCTTCAAGCCGGTCAGTTTGTAGTTGCCGCTTTCGTGTGCGAACAGACCCGCGTATGTGGTAGCCCATGCGCACCGCCCGTCGGCCAAGCCGTCCAGCACCGAAACCGCCCGCAGTTGCATCTTCCCCTCGCGCAGCGCCCGAACGCCGTAGTACGCAGCCGCCGAGCAAAGCACCACGCACACCATCGTGGTCGCCCAGGTCATCGGCTGACGGTCAAGTCGCTTGAGAACGAAATAATCAACCGGGCCCACCAGGACCATAAGCCCCGCCAGCAGGACGATAATCACCCAAATGCTCAACGGCTGGAGTTGCGGGATATCGACCAGATGCTCCAACACCCGGTTGGTGCTGTCAGACCCAGGGCCCAGTTGGTAGTAATAGGATGACCTGCCGTATGCGGAAGGCTTTGTTGGCCCTTCATGGAGCGATATCGAAGGTCGGCCCAGCAGTTGGTTGATCTGGTGGGCCCACAAACCGGCGAGGTTCTTCGGGTTGCCGTCTTCCAGCACGGCCGGGCTGAAGCCAAGCACGCCAACCTTGCCGAACCCCACCAGCCCGTGCGCAAAGATCGACCCGCCGGCGTCCACATTCCACAGACGATTATCACCAAGGTCAGCCGGCAGCCAGGATTGCACGGTCGTGGTCTTGGGTGACAGGCATTTCCAACCGGCCAGCAGGGCGGGGTCCAACGACACGGGCCGTGGTGGAGTGGGCGCGAAGGGCAACAGCCCAGCGATCGGGTGCCCGGCCGGCAGGGCCTTTGCGCCCAAGACGATCATCATCCGACCACCTTGGCCGACCCAGTCGACGATCGCCTTGGCCTGGTCCGGGCTGATTCGGTCCCAGTCCGGATCGTTCAGGATCAGCATGTCCAGTGCGTCGTAGCCGGTCCAGTCGATAGGCAGCAGTTGTATGGGCTTATACGCAACGTGCACCTGGCCTGAGCCTGCACCGAGGTTGCTGGAGTCCGCGTGCTCGCCTAGGCGTCTCAGCGATGAGGTGATCTTCCCCGTGAAGCCGATCAGAACGTCTTCGCCTCCGACGGCCGTCACGGGCAAGCCCCGTTGATTGCGCATCGCGAACAGTTCGTATTTCTGTTTCCAGCACGTCTTGCCCTGGTCGTTGACTATCGCGGCGTTCAACTCGTCGACGCCGAAGGTCATCTTCGCCACAAGCGGGGCGTACAAAGTCAACCCGGGCGTCAAAACGATAGGATAAACAACTCGCATCTTCGTCAGCTCGTCCTGCTCAACAGTAACGCTGAGGGCGCCGGCCAGGGGTTTGCTCACCCGCGGGTATATCGTAAGGTCCAACGGCATCCACCGCTGCGGGCGGTAGCACCCCTCCCACCCGAAGGCGAAATCGACCTCCATCTTCTCCGCCGCCGCTGCCAAGCCGGCAACGCAGGCCAGAACGAGAATGACAAAGACCGCCGTTGCAGGTTTCATATTCGCACCTTCGAGTTGTAAACCACCCATTCAAGGCACACCAGCGCCATCGCCACGGCGATCAGCCAGGGCCAGACCTCGCGGTTTCGCCTTTGCGGCGCAGCCGCCACTGCCTGGACGGGCTGGCCGGAAAGCTCGATTTCACGGACCGGCGAGATGTCGCTTTCGCCGGCGTCCAGCAAGTTCACGGCGAATCGTTCCCTGTCCCGATCGCCCACCGACACGCTGTATACGCCGACACGGTTGGTTTGCCCGTAGTTGAACACGCCTGAGGCGTCTGCGACCAGCTCCGACCGCGCCCCGCCGGGACCGATCAGTCGGGCCTGGCTATTGGGCTGCGGGCCGCGAACGGTGATAGCCTGGTGAACCTTAAGAGAGCCGGCACCGTCGCCGCCGGCGGCTGCGCCGCCGAGGAAATTGGCGACGTTATAGCAGAACATCACGAAGCCCGGCTCGAACGGCCAGTTGCTTTCGTTCACGTCGAAACCGACCACCACGAACGTGCTGCCGGCCTTACTCACCAAGGCAATGGCCGGCGAATCGCTGAACTCCGCAAGAACCCTCGCGGTTCGGTCCAGCGTCAGCTTGTAGTGCTTGGCCGCGAAGACCTTGGCCAAGTCGACGTACTCCAGCACCGGATGCCTGGCCGACCAATCAACGATGAACTCACCGGCATCCTGCACCTGGCCGCCCATGTCCGGCGGCGGTGGACCGAATGTGAGGTAGCGACCCCTGGGCAGCTTGGCCGGGGCATGGCGATCGAGAACGATCATGTCGTAGTCTTGCAGCGAGGCCGGCTCTGCCGAATCGAACTGGGCCGGGGTGAGCCTGTCAAGCCCGGCCAGCGAGCACGACGCCAGGGCCTGCGACAGGGCAAGGTTACCGGGACTGACCAGCAACGCCTTCAGCCGCTTGGGTGCCGGCAGTACCGCCCAGGCCGCGTCATCGGCCGCCAGCATGTCTCTGCGTAACTGCCTGACCTCTATCACCCCTGCGCCGGCGTGCGACATTGTGAACGTCACCGACGCCGAACCCGGCCCACCCGGCGAGCCGGCGCCTGCCGGTGTCCGCGGACCCAGCCTGGCTTTGCGCACGGCCAGCACGTTCCAGTCAAGGCTCAACTGCACGTCGCAGTCGATCGGCTCGGGTCCGTAGTTGGCCAATGCGGCGAACACCGTAACCTCCTCGGGCCGCTCGTACGACCTGCGGGCTGCCATGGCCACTATTGCGACGTTGTCGGACGATTCGCCGATACAGTGGAAGCGAAGCTCACCTTCGCGGACGACCACGTCGGCCAAGTCGTGTATTTGACCGTCGCTGAACAGCTCGAGCCCGGCAGCAGGCTCGGCGCTTCTGCCGTTGGCGTCCTCAGCCGGTGGCTGGGCGTAGGCGCGGGCAACCTGCACTGCCTCAACCAGCGCCGAGTCGCCGTCGCCGGCCTCAATTGCATCCACGGCCGATCGCAGCTTTTCCTTGTCCGAAGTGAAGTTGCACATGACCTTCACGCGGTCGTCGAAGGCGATTACCATCGCCTGGTCGGACTGCCCGCCCAAGTCGAACGCCCCCTGGCCCCTCAACGAATCCACCACTTCCCGGGCGCCAGCCTGGGCGAGGTCCAACCGGGTTAGCTGCCCGTCCAAGGCGTTCATGCTGGCCGATCGGTCGATCAACAGCACGTAGCGCTGCCCAGGCCCTTCCTGCAACCGAAGCACCGGCCTGCCCATCGCCACAAGCACAGCCGCCAGCGCCAGCATCTGGAGCAGCAGCAGGATATTCCGCCGCAACCGTTGAAACGGCGCGTTGACCTGAAGGTCCTGCACAGCGCGTTTCCACAAAAAGGTGCTGGACACCGCCACCTGCCTGCGCCGCAGCTTGAGAAAATACAGCAGCAGCAGCGCCGGTATAGTGACGGCCGCACCTATCAAACCGGCTGTAGGGGTCAGCCATTGCATCTGCTCTTACTCTCCTCGTGCCCCCCGCGCTGCGGGGCGGGGCCTTGTGTGTCCGCGGTAACGCCGCCTACCGCAGCAGTCCTCTGCGTCGCATGTAATTCAGGATCAGGGCCTCCACCGGCTCGCCGGAGCCGGTCAATGCGTAAATCGCGCCCCGGCGGGTGCAAAAACCCTTCAATTCATTGCAGTAGGCGGCCAAGTTACGCTTGTAGTACTTCAACAGGGCCGAGCTGATGGTCACCTCGGCCCGGTCGTCGTCTTCCATGTCCACCAGCGTCAGATCGCCGGAGAAGGTCGGGGCCAGTTCCTGCGGGCTGAGCACCTGGACAACGTACAGATCGTATTTTTCGCTTATCAGTCTGCGCAGTGCCCCTTCGTAGCCGGCCTTGAACAGGAAATCCGACAGCACGATCATCACTCCCGAGCCCACCCGCGTCGCCGCCACCTGCCGGCAGGCCTTTTCAAAGTCGCTCGGCCCGGCCGAATCGGTGCCGAGCAGCATCTCGGCCATTTGGTGCAGGTAGTTTCTTCCCCGCATATTCGCTATCTGGGCGACCACGCCGTCTGCGAAGGCTGAGATCGTCACCCGGTTGTTGTTGACCACCCCAACGTAGGCGATAGCCGCGGCCAGCCGCTTGAGAAACATCTCCTTGGTCGGCTGGCCATCGCTTACCGATGCGCTGACGTCGACCATCACCTGCAGGGTCAGATCCTGCTCCTGAAGGAACAGCTTGAGGAACAACTGGTCCAGCCGGCCATAGATGTTCCAGTCAACGAATCGCAGGTCGTCTCCGATGACGTACGGTCGATGGTCGGCAAATTCGATTCCATCGCCGCGGCGCTTGCTTCGCCGTTCGCCCCGGAGTTTGCCCTGGAGCATCTTGCGGGAGAATATGTCCAGCCCGTCCAGACGCGCCATGAATTGCCCGTCCAGCAGCTCGGTCAGCCGGCGGCGAGAGGATGTTGGGGTCTTGGGGCTCATCGCGGATTAAGGGCCTCCGCCAGTGTCGTGGGAACCTCGGTAAGAACGTTGCCCAGTATTTCGTCGGTGTCGATTCCCTCGGCCTGGCCTTCGAAGTTCAGCAAAAGCCGGTGCCGCATCCCCGGCAAGTACGATGCGCCGACGTCGTCGAAGCTGACGTTATACCGCTCATCCAATAGGGCCCGGACCTTCGCCGCCAGCACCACCGCCTGAACGCCACGCGGGGAGCCGCCGAACCGAACGTACTTATTGACCAGCTGCGGGGCGAACTGGCCTTGCGGGTGCGTCGCCAGCACCAGCCGAATCGCGTAATCCTGCACATGCCGGGCAATGACCACCCGGCGGACGAGATTCCGGCCCGCGATTATTTGGCTGCCGTCGACGATCCGGGCCGCCTGGGGGTTGATACCGGTGGTGGTGCGGTTGAGAATCTCGTGCAGCTCGCTCCGGTTGCTGTAAGGCACAAGCAATTTGAAAAAGAACCGGTCAAGCTGCGCCTCAGGCAGCGGGTAGGTGCCCTCCTGCTCGATCGGGTTTTGCGTGGCGAGCACCATGAACGGCTCTTCAAGCCGATACATCACCCCGCCGCTCGTTACCGAATGCTCCTGCATCGCCTCCAGCATCGCCGACTGGGTCTTGGGCGTGGCTCGGTTGATCTCGTCGGCGAGGATAATCTGGTGGA
>JABMQG010000143.1 GCA_013203365.1 Planctomycetota bacterium
GCACCGGCGGCGACGGCCTCCAGGGCCCGGCGGAAGTTGAAGTGAACGTCCGCGACGATCGGCACGCTCGACCGGCGAACGATCTCGCCCAAGGCCGCCGTATCGGCCTTGGTCGGCACGGCCACGCGGACGATGTCGCACCCGGCCTTTACCAGCCGATCGATCTGCGCTACGGTGGCGTCGACGTCACGCGTGGGCGTGTTGGTCATGCTCTGCAGCCGAACCGGTTCGCCACCGCCGATGGCCAAGCCGCCGACGTTCACCCGGCGGGTTAGCCTGCGTTGTACTTGAGGGTATTTCATCGCTGATACCGTGATACCATGCAATCTACTACGACGGCCGATGAGGCATCGGAAGCAAAACAACACCGCGGCCAAGTCGCAACGGTCGCCGATCAGCCGGACGCCACAGACCTGCTCGTCAGTATACCGGCCGAGTCTCTTGCGCGAGCAATGGTCTCCTGCGCCACCAGTCGCGCCTTTGCCCCGCCTGTGCGGAGAATGTCGCGGACGGTGTCCGGATCCTTCTCCAGCTCGGCGTATCTGTCCCTGGCCGGGGCGAACAGCTCGTTGATCAACTCGGCAAGCCGTGCCTTGGCATGCCCGTACCCGTAGCCGCCGGCGCGGTAGCTTCCGGCAATCTCCTCGGCCTCCACGTCGTCGGCCAAAAGCTTCAGCAGGGCGTAGACGCTGCACTTGTCTGGGTCTTTGGGTGCATCCAAGGCGGTGGAGTCGGTAACGATCTGGGCGCAACGCTTCTGGGTCTGCCGGGGCGTCTGGAAGATCTCGATGGCGTTGTCGTAACTCTTTGACATCTTCTCGCCGTCGATGCCCGGCACCACGGCGACCTCTGGCACGATGTAAGGCTCAGGCAGCACAAGCACGTCCCGGCCGAAGGCTTGGTTGAACTTGATCGCCAAGTCGCGGGTGATTTCTATGTGTTGTTTCTGATCCTGCCCGACCGGAACGAGGTTGGAGTCGTAAATGACAATGTCCGCGGCCTGAAGCACGGGGTAATCGAACAGGCCCATGTTGGCCGCCTCACCGTGGGCGACCTTATCCTTGTAGCTGGTGGCCTTCTGCATCAGGCTCACCGGGCAAACCGTGTTCAGCAGCCAGCAAAGCTCGGTCACCTCGGGCACGTCGGACTGCATGAAGAAAACGCTGCGATCCGGGTCGATGCCCAAAGCCAGGTAAGCCGTCGCGACGTGTAGCGTGGCGGCCTCCAAGGCAGCCTTGTCTTGCAGGGACGTCAAGGCATGATAGTTGGCGATAAAATAGAAGCATTCGTGCCCCTTGGCCTGAAGATCCACGTACTGTCGAATCGCGCCGAGATAGTTGCCCAAGTGCAGCCGGCCCGAGGGCTGAATGCCGGAAAGAACTCGCTTAATACTTTTTCTAATACCTTTTTTAATACTTGTTCGTTCGGTCATCATCAATGTTCCAAAATCACCGGGTGGGCAACTCGCATGGAATCATTCGGCACATGAAGTATCCAAAACTATCCAAAAGGCGTATACCCGCTGAACTTGTCAAGCGACTCCATGGCCATCATGATCGCGTTGGGCCCGATAATTGCCGACACGGTCGGAAACAAAGCCCGGCTGATGTACCAGCCCATCGGATCCACGCGGATATTCGCCACCCCTCGCAACAGCCTCGGCCCAAACATCAAGGCCAGCAGAATCCACATGCCGTAATGACGCTGCCAGCGCATGTAGAGCGTCCGCTGCCCGGCCGGGAGTATCTCTCGGCCAATGTGATGCCCGTCCAGAGGGAACAACGGTATCAGATTGAAGATGCACAGCATCAGGTTTATCAGAATGGTGTAAGTCAGCAGGAACACCGCCAGATCGCTCGGCCGAAAGTCGGCTTGCCCGTCCACCACCACACCCGCACCGGCCAGAATGCGCAGAACCAGGCCGCACAGACCAGCAAGGGCCAGGTTGCTGCCAGGCCCCGCTGCGCTGACCGCTATGTCGCCAAGGCGCCGGGGATGCAGGTTCGCCGAGTTGACCGGCACCGGCTTGGCCCAGCCAAAACCCACGAGCATAAGCATAATGGTGCCAACAGGGTCCAGATGTGCCAGCGGGTTCAGCGTGCAACGGCCCATGCTCTTGGCCGTCGGGTCGCCAAAGGCCAACGCAGTTCGAGCGTGGGCAAACTCGTGCACCGACAGGCTCAGCAATATGGGCACCGCCGTAAGGGCAATTCCGTATAACAGTTCCGGTTGCATGTGGTCGTCCGCCTTGTTCGGGCCGTTTTACTTGACCCCGTGGCCTCAGGCAAGCATAATGCGCCGAGTGAGCCCTACTAAACAAGACCTGGATTTCGCGCGCAGCGTCCTGACCGAAGAGGCCCATGCCATCGCCGCGTTGCAGCGATGCGTCGATGATGCCTTCGCACGAGCCGCCGACGTGATTTACAACTGTCGCGGGCAGGTGGTTCTTACCGGCATAGGCAAGGCCGGCCTGATCGCCAAGAAGATCTCCGGTACGCTGGCCTCAACCGGCACGCCGAGCATATTCCTGCACCCGACCGATGCACTCCACGGCGACCTGGGGCGGGTCCAAGACGGCGACGTCGTACTCATCCTCTCGCACAGCGGGGCAACGCAGGAACTTATCAGGCTGCTGGACCACCTCAAGCGACGGCCTGTGAAGGTCATCACCTTAACCGGCGAGGCCGGCTCGCCGTTAGCCGTGGACGCTGATGTGGTCATATCCTACGGCCCAGTGAAAGAGGCATGCCAACTCGGCCTGGCGCCGTCCGTCAGCACGACCTGCATGCTGGCGATGGGCGATGCACTGGCACTTACCGTGATGAGAATGAAAAACTTCACCGGAGAGGATTTCGCCCGGCACCACCCGGGCGGGTCGCTCGGGCTGACGTTCGTCCGCGTTGAGAGGGCGATGAGCTTTCGAAAAGGCGGACGACTCGCCGTCGCCGGCGAGACCTCGCCAGTCCGAAAGATTTTAGCCGATGCCGAGAAGATTCACCGCCGCGCCGGGGCCCTGCTGCTGGTCGACGAGGCCGGCCGACTAACCGGAATCCTGACCGACGCCGATCTTCGCCGTCGGCTGATGATCGAGACCGACGGGCAATTCATGGACCGACCGGCCTTTGAAATCATGATCCGCAACCCAAAGTCGATTCACCTCGATGCCCTCGCCAGCGAGGCCCTTGATGTGATGACCAGCTACCGCATCGCCGAGCTGCCCGTCCTCGACAACGACGGCCGACCGGTAGGATTGATCGACCTGAAGGACCTCGCGGGTATGGGGGGCTCCAGCAATGGCTAGCGTCGATCCGGGCCAAATCGATCTGCTCGTGCTGGACGTCGATGGCGTGCTGACTGATGGGCGAATCGTATACGACGCCATGGGGGGAGAAATAAAGGCGTTTTCCGCCAGGGACGGTGCGGGCTTGAAGTACTGGCACCGACTGGGCAAGCGATCGGCCATCCTCACCGGCCGAACCAGCGAGGCCGTCACTCGCCGTGCAGCCGAACTAGGCATGCACGCCGTTAGGCAGGGCGTCATGGACAAGCTGCCCGTGCTACGCGAAATCCTCGCCGCACTCGGCGTCCCGCCAGAGCGAACGGCCTACATGGGTGACGACCTGCCGGACATTCCACCCATGCGGGAATGCGGGCTGGCTATCACCGTCCCCGACGCCGTGGCGGAGGTAAAGACCATTGCCAACTGGGTCAGTCCATGCCTCGGTGGCCACGGGGCCGTGCGATGGGCGATAGAAAAACTGCTCCGGGCCGGCGGACTGTGGGATAATATCCTTAAACGGTACCAATAGCTGAAATCCATGGGACCCTTGCATGCTTAAAAAGGTGATTCTTCTCGTCGGGACGCTGATGGTCCTGCTGGGCATATTGGCTGTCTATCGCCAGTTCACCGGGTTCAATTTCGTCAACCCCGCCAAGGTATCCGTGCCCGCCCCGCCCGCTGACCAGACGATGGGCATTATCGACGGCGTCCCGGTCGGCGCAGCCAACAGACCGACCTACTACCGAGTTGACAAGCGAACCTCCCGACGCGAGGCGCTATACACCGCAGAAGAGTGGGCCCCCACCGGAGAGGATGAGTACCTTCTGACCAAACCAAGGTTTGAACTGTACTTCGAGGATGGGCAGATAGTGTACATCTCGGCTAATACCGCCACGCTCGGGGCCGATATCTCCGGCGGGACAATCAACCTGAGAAAGGGGACGCTACTTGGCGACGTGAGAATCAAAATCAATCGCGGCAACTTCCGCCCCGAGGACCAGGGGCAACC
>JABMQG010000144.1 GCA_013203365.1 Planctomycetota bacterium
GTCGCAAACAGCTCGGCCGCCGGCCGGAAGAACTCGTTATCCCACTGCCAGTCGTCGCGCCCGTAGGTAACCATGTCGCCCCCAAAAACGAGCAGGTCCGGCTCGCTCCGTACCGCCGCGGCTGACACTTTTGCCCAGTTGGCGACGTTCATTCGGCTGTCTCCCATGACGACAAAACGCAGCCGGCCGCCACTGCTTCCAGGATCAAGAATGCGGGGTTTGATCGCAACCGTCCTTACAATCCGGCCCTTGCCGGCGGTTAGTGTGTAGTGATAGTCCTGCCGCCATTTAGCCCGGAACCGGTGAATAAGCCCGTGAGAACGCAATATCAACTGCTCGGCCGAGGCCGAGGCGTCTTTGCCGGTCAGCGTGACCTCCGCCGGCATGTTTGTACGACAGACGACGGTGAAGCTCTCGCCATCGGCAGCCCCGAGCAGGGGCCCGGTCTGAAACGCCAGGTGCTCGCTCTTCAGGGCCATCAGCGACATGTTGACCTTCACCTGGGCAGGTGAAGCCGTAAAACGGGCTGTCAGCACGTTGGTTCCGGTGCGGAGGATATTGGCCTCGATCGCCGGGATCGTGCGGTAGAACATGCCGTCCATCGGGCCGGTTACGGGCGAGTCGTTGATGGTCAGGGCGAACTGTTGGCTGGGCTGGAGGGCGTGGGTCAATTCCAGACAAGCCACTGCCGCCGGTTCAGGTACGTCGAACTCCGTGCGGGCGATGATCGAAGTGGTCTTGTCGGATTGGGCGACGTCTACAGCGGCGGAGAAGGTCTCACCGCTATCCGTGCTATACTCCCATCTGGCCTTGGCCAACAGGTCGACGGGTTCATCCACTGCGCGGACTACCCCAGCCGTTAACAAGACCGTCACGAAAACCAGCGCTACCATCACAGCCTTGCGTGTTTTTAGCAACTCGTTACGCCTCCCGTATGGAACCAGGAGCATAGCTTACTCGTGTGTTTGGGCAGTTGCAATGCCACATGCCTTGCCAAAGCAGCCAACGATTTTATGTGGCATTCAAGGCCGAGCGAGGACAAGACCCGGCAAGAAGGGCTAAGCGCGGTCTATGCCTGATGTATCGTCAATGCAAGGCCATGCCGCCGGGCGAAGGGGGGTTTCTCCTGGGCCGTTCGGGAAAAAGCGAGGCCGCGGAAGCCGTTACCGAAGGCTTGGCTGTTGTGACACGGTGATGGCCTGGGACGAGCCGTCGCTTCTCTGGCAGAAGGCATCGAGGTATCGCACGATCATCTCGGCTGTGGTGGACTTGAATATGGCCTCGCCGCGATTGACACCAGGAAGGGTCATCTTGGCGGCCTTCTCACCGGCGCCGGTGAACAACGGCTCCATATCGGTGGCTGGCATGCCGGCGTCTGCTCCACCACCGGTCACCAAAAGCAGTCCTCGATCGCCTAAACCTAAAACCCTGACGGCCTCTACGGCGTCGTCATTGGCGGTTGCGTCCACAAAGCAGAAACGCATTCCCCAGCCCAGGGCCGTTCCAATCACGGCTGGTATGCGTAGGCGCTGACAGTTTCGCTGAAGCATCGTGATGACCGATGGGTAAGCGTCCACGGCGACCACGCAACGCACGTCTGGGCTCTGGGCGGCGGCCAGAATAGCAGAGTATCCGCCCATGCCGAAACCCACCAGGGCGATTCGCTGGTCATCCACTCCAGGCTGGGCCTGAAGGAACCGCACGGCGGCCTTGACGTCGGCAGCTTCAGCTGGACCCAACGTTACCGACGCTTCGTCACTGGTGCCGTGCCCGCGAAAGTCGATCAAGAGAACGTCGTAGCCGGCCTCGACGAGCTGTTTGCCGATCGGGTAAAGCAACTGGTCGCGGGCGGCCCCGTATCCATGGCACAACACGGCACCGGGGCGAAGCTTCTTCCACCGACTCTTCTCGAGCATATCCCCGACAGACAGTGAATTCGTATACCATCCGCCGAGCTTGACGCCGTCGCTAGTGACAAACGTCACGTCACGACAGTTCATGCGAAACTGCTCCGGCGATGCGATGACGGCCTGCCGGGCCGGGTGGGCCAGGGCAATCAAAAGGATTAACCAGGCAATACCCGCCAGCATTGGCGTCAAGCCGATCCGAGAGGCCCCGGCCCACGCCCATCGTCTCAGCCGTGCGTGCTTCTTGTCTGATTTGCACGTCATTGGCCGAGCCAACACGTGCCAGAACAGCACTGCACGAACCTTAGGCCAGGCCCTCAGCAGCCAGTTACGCTTGGGTGAAGGCGTTAATGAAGCCTGCTCGGTCAATGTTAGGAACCTTTCATAGGCCGGCCCTGCGCAGCCTTAATCATCCAGCACAGGCGCAAGCCATCGCCACCGATAGGAAGTGTACAATTCAATACCCATGCAGGCGTGGTGGTTTTTTAGATAGGGTTAGATAGGTTAGATAGGTCGTTACGCTCAACTGCCGGTTCAGTCCTGTCTGCTATGCGCAGGGGCTGACCTCGGGAACCAAGCTCAACCACCGGGCAAGCCGGGGGCCATGCTCTTGCTGCACCCTCTTGCGCAACGGTGTGTGAAAGCGAATAGCGACCTCGACTTGATGTTCGTCTGCGTGCGGCGATATCCGAACGATTCGCCCAAAGGCGGTGACGGGTTTATACAGGCCGAAAGGCCCCAAGTTTCGCCTGTAGGCACACAGTTCCAACAACTCATTTCGGCTGGGTTTGGCATGTTCGGGGACAACCAGCTTGGCGCCACCGGCGGAAACGTCAAGTACGCAGATGGCGTAATGCGGCCCGTCGCTTAGAGTTGCGTGTCCGCGCCAATGAACGCCGGCACGAGTGTATAACCTTTTTTCATGTGCCATTCTTGTGCCATTCGTCTGCCATGCCAATACCGTTTGCAAACCCAAGACCAAGCCTATTCTCATGTTATCGTCCCCCGGCGGCTCTTGCTTGAGTGAAAGGACAGACTTCAGTGACGGCCTGATCGGCCCCGACAACCCCCTTTACATCAATCGGCTACGCGCCTGCGCCCGGGCGGACAGGGCCGAGCAGCTCGGCTACCTTAGCAGCGATGTCGCCGGATCGCATCAGCGACTCGCCCACTAACATGCTTTGCACCCCAGATGAGACCAGTTTCTGTACGTCGGCGTGGGTGTGAATGCCCGATTCGCTGACGAGGATACACCTCTCGTCCACGAACTCTGCCAGGCGAGTAGTGGTACCGATGTCAACCGTGAAGGTGTTAAGGTCCCGGTTGTTGATGCCCAGCAGCACGTAGCCGCCTTGTGGGAAGCCGGTTATGCTCCGCAACCGGAGCAGCTCGTCCAGGCCGTGAACTTCCACCAGGCTCGTTAAGGTCAGTTGGCTGGCCAGAATGATAAGGTCCATGATCTCGGCGACCTTCAGGCAGGCGGCGATCAGGAGAATCGCGTCTGCACCGGCTGCCCGGCTTTCATAAACCTGGTAGGGATCGATGATAAAGTCCTTACGCAACACCGGCAGCTTTACGGCCTGCTTGACGGCGGTAAGGTCTGCCAGCCGACCCTGAAAATACGGCCCGTCGGTAAGGACGCTCAAGGCACTGGCGCCGGCGGCGGCGTAGGTTTTTGCAATGGCGACAGGGTCGAAATCCTCACAAATGACGCCGGCCGACGGTGAGGCCTTCTTGACCTCTGCAATCAGATTGACGGCCCGCAAAGGTGGCGAGATGATCGCGCGATAAAAATTTCGGCAGCGAGCCATGCCTTCGATTTCACGCTGAAGGGCGGTCAGGGGCCTGCGTTGTTTGGCCTGGGTCAATTCTATGCGCTTGGTTTGGACGATCCTGTCCAGTATATTTGCCATCGTTAGTTTCCTGCCGATCCGTGAATCGGCGACCTGTCGCTTGGGGTCCTGGGCCAGCGATTCCGAATATCGGCCCAATGACCCTAGCCGCCGGTTCCGGGCTGCGAAGCACCTATGCTTATGACTGATATAGTTGGCATTGTACTGAATTTCGCCGAGCGGGCAACCTCTACGACCACCATGGCGGCGCAGTCGAACGTGAAAATAGCCGAAGGCGCCGAGAAGTTCAGTGTCGCCTTGATGGCCATCGGGTTGTGCGTGCTGGCGGTGTGGGTCATACGTCACGTGGCGGACAGCCGCAAGTTCATGCTGACCAAGACTCCTGGCCGGCCGAACGACTTGACGGTAGTGCACGTGCTGATCCTGCTGCTCGTCTGTATGTTGGTGGGGTACGTGGGCGTGGCCCTGGCCCTCTTGCTGCTGGGCCAAGGATTCTCCGAGCCGATCGGCGTGGAAGCCCGCCTACTCGGCGCGTCCATAGGTGGATTGCTGCTGCTTGGCGTATTGATGGGCATGGCGCACACGGTGTTTCACCACGGAATCACACGAGGCATGGGCCTTAGTACCCGGCGATGGTTCGTCGATTCCGCTCGCGGCCTGCTGGGCGTGCTGGCCGTCTACCCGGTGTGCGTCGGGTTGCTTTTGCTCAGCACGCACATTGTCCCGGAGGCCCTACAGCAACGGCACGTCGTCCTGATCTACATTGCCGGGGCGGATATCTCTGCCGGCTGGAAGTTATTGGCAGTTATCGTTGCCTTTGCGGTGGCGCCGCTGGTGGAGGAGGTGTTGTTTCGTGGAATGTTCCAAAGCGCACTTCGCCAGTGGCTTGGCAGTCCATGGATAGCCATAGTGATATGCAGTGCGTTGTTTGCGGCCGTACATATTACGACACAAAAGGGCCCACCCCACCTCGTCGGTTTCGAGAACCTGCCACCCCTTTTCGCACTCTCGATTGTGCTGGGGTACACCTACGAACGCACCGGCAGGCTGCTGCCGAGCATCATCATTCACATGCTGTTCAACGGTATAAGCCTGGCCACGGTGCTCTGGCCTGGTTAAGAGCAGTTAAAGCAAAAGACGCCTCCGGACATAGCATCAGACGCGTCGTCGCTTAAGCACCAGTGCGGATAGGGCCAGCAGGGCCAGCGTAGCCGGTTCCGGCACGGCGCCCTGGGCCGAGGATGTACCGAAATTTGGCTGGAACAGCATCCAGTCGAACAAGTCCACGTCGCCGTCGCCATCGAGGTCGCCCTGTGCGGGCGTTATCGACACGCGGCCGTAGTTGGTCTGGAAAACAGCGAAGTCGAATACGTCGACCGTACCGTCGCCGGTAAGGTCGCCATCAGCCAGGCCCACATCTGTCAGGCCGAAGCTGGTCTGGAGTATCGCGAAGTCGAATATGTTGACCTTGCCGTCGTTATTTAGGTCGCCGTCGGCCATCCTCGGCGAGCTGGCGCCGAAGTTGGTTTGTAGGGTAGTCCAATCGAATATGTCCACGTCGCCATCGCCGTCGAGGTCGCCGACAATCGCCCCGACTGTCAACTCGGTGTGCAGCCGCAGTGTTACGCTGTCCGGGTTGGTGGCATCGAAGACGATGGCGTCGAAATAGCCGGGCGACGGGTCGCTCAACAGCCCCAGCAGGTCCCATATGTCTGCCATGTCCATAGCCACGCCGCCTGCTTGTGCCGCTGGGCCGGCGGAAAGGGCTGGCAAACCCAGCATCCCGAGCAAATCGTCCATGTCCAGGCCAAGTGCGGCCATATCGACAGTAACAGCCGGCAGCAGCAGGTTCATGCCGAACACGCCGTCCAGTTTCCTGTCGTCAGCCAGATCGATGTCCAGGTCCGCCACGAGCACGTCCACGTCCTTCCAGACTACGTCGAAGCCTTCTTTAGCCGGTATGCGAATCTCGTCCAGTGTGATGATGGGCACCTTGACGAAGTTGTCCCCGATGCCGCCCACGGCGGTTGCCGGTCCGTCATAGTCGGCCATGTACTCCTCGAACGTCATCTCCGGGCCCAGCCCAGGTAGCAACTCCATCTGCCTGGCCTTGGCGAACGTGACGAACGTGCTGCCCGAGCCTGTGTCGAACAGCAAATGGTTGTCCGGGCTGGCCAGCCCCTGATTCGACAGCCCCACACCGCCGATCACGGGATTGGCACTGGAGGCCATCGGCGAATCGGGATCGAGGTTGGCGAAATCGTTTAGGTACATCTCGAATGTGATGTTCGTCTCCGGCATCGCTATCGGCGGATCGGATGCGGCTAGGTCCAGCAGATAGGTCACCATTCGCGAGTCCTCGGCCAGTGGGGTGGGGTCCATCACCATCACTCGCTGAGAGATAATAGGCATGCCCACGATGTTCACGGGATCGACTATCTCACCCAAAGGTGTCGAGATGACCTCGCCGATGCCGGGCTGCTGGCGGACCCAGAACCCGCCGTGGTCGTATTGGCCGGCAACTGCGGCAAGGTCCAGCTCCGACGCCACACCAGGCGTGGCATTGTAGACCATTATGCCGAAGTCGTGCTCTGCGTCGTACTTGGTCACCCAGCCGTACTCGATGCCACCTATGCCGTACTCGGCGTACAGGTCCGCCTCGAAGTCGTCGGCCACAAGACCAAGTGAGCTGGTGTCGCCGGCACCGGTGGCAGTCAGGTTACTGATGACGAACCCCGAAGAGCCGGTGTCGATAAACGCCTCAATGATGGCGGGCGGCACATCTCCGCCGTCCACGTAGGCCCCGCCGCCGTCGGCGATTATCACCCCGTTGGCGGTCATTACGGCGTACAGTTCCGGCTGGTCCATCGCGCTGCCGCCGATGCCAGGGTGGTCTATCGAGGTCAATACAAGCTCAGCCGCCGACCCCTGGCCCAAGGCAAGCCAGATCGTCATCAAAGCAGCGATCGACAGAACTGGCAGATTGAGCCTTTTCACGGTTGCTCTCCAGGGGCGATTCACAAGCGTAGCCAACAACAGCTATTGTACCATCGTCTCGGCAAATCGCCTAGCGACCTTCCGGCCGGCAGCGTCAATAAGGCAACGCTTATTGACAGTGGGGGGGTAGGGGGGTGGTAGGCGGAATTGTGTGTCGGCCGGCTTTGCCAGTATTTTTACCCCCCGCCTAAACCAAAAGTCCTTGACAAGTAAAGCCGAAACAACATGAATCCTTGAGTTGCTTTACCCACAAGGGAGTTAGCACAATCCCCGATAGCTCAACTGGCAGAGCGAGCGGCTGTTAACCGCTAGGTTGTAGGTTCGAGTCCTACTCGGGGAGCT
This sequence comes from Planctomycetota bacterium, assembly GCA_013203365.1. GTDB lineage: Bacteria > Planctomycetota > Phycisphaerae > SM23-33 > FEN-1343 > JABMQG01. Next base: position 7,100 of record JABMQG010000144.1, read on the forward strand.
TCTTTCAACCAGTCGAACTAATCTGGCTGGTTGAGTTAACACAAACGCCCGACCATGAAAATGGCCAGGCGTTTTCGTATCCCATTGCTGGCAAAGAGTTACGACGCACACGCCAACACGGGCCGCGCTCTCTGTTTCAATCCGTACCCACCAACCAGCGGCGGTGAACCTACACTTCCGTCCCGCACGCCGAGAGCAACGGCCCAAACTCTCTGACTCTCTGTTGAACAGCCCGCCAGTGGTTAACAGACACGTTCGCACCGGGACCTACCGACATTTCGAACCTTGGCAGATGGGACGTCTGGTTCACTCCGACACAGCCTCGCGCCGCCTCTTCTTGGTCCACAGCAATACGCTCATGGCTACGCCAAGAGTTGATATGGGGATCACGAACCAGAGCATCGCGCTACTGAAAGCGGCCAGGGATGTGTGCCGAACAGCGGTCAGGATTAGGAACGCCACGTAGGCTCCATAGTAGCCCAGGAACATCGCACCTTCCCAGCGGGAGATGCGCCCGCCGGTGAAGAAGACCGGCAGGCACGCAAATGCAATCGCAGCCATCACTGGGATGTCAAACCTCAACGCCGCTGGCGCGGCCGCGACGCCGTTGGGTGCGATCACCGCCGAAGCGCCAAGCACGGCCATGATGTTGAAGATATTGCTGCCGACGACGTTTCCGATGGCAATGTCTCGTTCACCTCGGATACTGGCAACGACTGACGTGGCTACCTCCGGCATGGATGTGCCCGCGGCCACAATCGTCAGGCCGATCATGAGTTCGCTCACGCCCAGCATTCGGGCCAACTCGACCGCACCATCAACCAACCACCGCGCGCCTAGCACGAGCAGGACCAAACCAACCGCGACGAAGAGAATGGAACGGCCAATACTCGCCGTCTTCTTTGGCGGGATTTGGCCTTCGCTATTCTTCTGGATTGATGGCTGAGAGTTTCGTTTGCCAAGGTAGATCAATAAGGCGGTGTAGGCGACGATTCCAAGCAACAGACCCACCCCCTCCACGCGGCCGATCGAGCCATCCATCGCAAGCAGCCAGACCAGGCCGGAAGCACCGATCATCACCGGCACGTCTAGCCGGACCAGTTGTGCCGAGGCTACCAAAGGAGCGATGAGGGCAGATACGCCGAGGATGAACAGCACATTGAAGATGTTGCTGCCAACGACATTGCCCAAGGCGAGGTCGGCTTGTCCAGTGACACTCGCTTTCACGGACACCGCAAGCTCGGGGGCACTCGTCCCAAATGCAACCACGGTCAGACCAATGATCAGAGACGGCAATCCCACGGCGCGCGCAAGCCCGCTCGCACCGCGCACCAAGACTTCAGCGCCCGCTGTCAGCAATACCAGCCCGCCGATCAATGCAAGAATCACCATACATCGCCGTCCAATCCGGTTTTTCTGATTATCACCCCGGCGCGAGATCTGTTCAACACGAATCTCTCTTGGACGGCAACTAACGAGATCGTTTCGCGGTTAACAGACCCATTCCCACCGGGACCTACCGACATTTCGAACCTTCGCCGGGTAAGTAATAAGAAGATGAGCATCGTCTTTGCCAAAGAACCCCGCCAGACAGCGAGCCGGTCGCCAAGCGAAGGCCGTTGTGGGCACATCCGCAAGGAGCCCGCAATGCCAGAAATGCCCGACGACCCGGCCACGATGACCCCGCCCGCAACGCCGTCGCGAGATCGCCGCCATCCTCGCCCGAGGCGTGCTTCGCCTTCGCTAATGTAATGAAAACCCGCCCGGTTCGGACCAATCTCGCACCGCCGTTTCTTGTCAAAAGGCTTCGGAATCCGGCTGGGATTGCCTTGATGAGGGGGCGAAAA
>JABMQG010000145.1 GCA_013203365.1 Planctomycetota bacterium
ACGCGGACTACATCACCATTCATCACCGCGGTGACGCCCTTGCCGGGTATTTCAGAGAAGTTTGCCACCTCACCCATCGGCAGGCGGGCCTGCTTGGCCTTGGCCACCACAGCCTGCGCGACCGGATGCTTGGAGTAATGCTCTACCGCCGCCGCCGTCGCCAGCAGATCGGCGCCGTCGATGCCGGCCAGGGGCTTGAGCCTGGTCAGGCTCAGCTCGCCAGTGGTCAACGTACCGGTCTTGTCGAACACCACCGCCGTGAGCGTTCGGGCGATCTCCAGGTTCTGTACGTTCTTGACCAGGATGCCCAGCCGGGCTGCGCAAGAAAGGGCAGCCACCATCGCCGTCGGAACCGCCAGAATCAACGCACACGGGCAGGCCACGATCAACATGGTTATCGGGCGCTGAATGTCCTTGGTGAAAAACAGCACGATGCCGGCCAACATCAGCACAACCGGCGTGTACCACCCGGCATAGCGGTCGATCAGCCTCATTATGGGTATCTTGCTCTTCTCGGCCTGTAAAATGAGCTTCTGAACCTTCCCGAGCGTGGTGTCCTCTCCGGCGCGTATGACCCGAACATCGATCGCGCCTGTGAGGTTCGACGTGCCGCTGAAAACCTCGTCTCCGACGGCCTTGTCCACGGGTAACGACTCGCCGGTAATGTTGGCTTGGTTGACCGTGGTCTGGCCGGCGAGAACCAGCCCGTCGGCAGGGATGTTGTCGCCAGGGCGGGCGCGAATCACGTCGTCCGGCGAGAGGGTCGACGGATCGACCAGATGCTCGACGCCTTCGACAATCTTGTGGGCTTTCTTAGGCGTCAATCGGATCAGGCCCTCGATGCTGGCCCGCGCGCCAAGGGCGGTGCGGGACTCGACCATGTTGGCAAGCAGAAGGAAAAAGGCCACGGCCCCGGCCACCTGAAAGTCGCTCGTCGCCCAAGCCGCTACGATCGCCACCGCCACCAGCTCGTCCATGTGCATGTGGCCGCGGAATAGGTGGGACAGGGCATGCACGACCACGGGTATGCCCAGAAGCGCGGCGCCCGCCATGGCCAGGACATCGCTGTGTACGCCGCTTTCTGGCAAAAGAATCTTTGCCAGAAAACTTGCAGCTACCAGCACCCCACCGGCGAGTATCGCAACGATCTTCAGACTCACCCGCCCCGTCTGGGCCTCGATGGAGTCCTTTAAAATGTTGTGTGCCATAACCTCTCCACCGCGGATATCTTATTGTGGGCCTGACGTATGGGCATAAGAATATGTTCTGCTGTGCGAACAAGCAACAGCCGATTAGCCGCTTTACCTAGTGCCAGGGCACAGCACCGCCAGGCCGGCTCGAACCATCATACGCCCAGGTCCCTGACCGGGTTCACGAAAAGTCCCGCCTTGATAAACATTTGCGAGCCGGCTGTCAACTATGAATTGAAGATTGCGCCTGATAACTTGTGCCACAAAGGCGAAATGCCGGACGATTTCCACCAGGCGCACATACTTGACGTAGCCGGGCCGCCATTGGCTCGAATCAGTCAGTATGCATCCGGCGGATATTTTGCATGGCAAGTGATCGGGCATTGCGTTAATATAGCGTAAGGCTCGTCATACATGTCATACATGAGGATACCGGGGCTAGCTATGAACCTGAGCATACGTCCATCCGGCAACCTGCGGGGTGAGTTGGCCGTCCCGCCGAACAAGAGCCACTCGTTTCGCGCCCTTATCATGGCTGGCTTGGCCGACGGGGTCAGCCACATCCATCACCCGATGACCTCCTCCGACTGGCTGCGGGCGACCGAGGCGCTGGAGATGTTCGGCGCCAACGTAACACCCGAGGCAGGCGATTCATGGCTCGTCAAGGGCACCGCCGGGCACCTGCAACCGCCGGAGGATGTGCTCGATTGCGGCAACAGCGGGATTATTTTCCGCTTCTTCACCGCCTTGGCCGCTACGTGCGCCGGCTACACCGTACTTAGCGGCGATCACTCGCTACGTCACATCCGCCCGATGGGCCCTTTGCTGGAGGCGCTGAATCAGTTGGGCTGCTTCGCCGTCAGCACCAAGGGCGACGGGCATGCACCGGTGGTTGTGCGCGGACCGATCCGCGGCGGGCAGGCCGCCCTCGATGGCGCCGATAGCCAGCCGATCAGCGCACTGCTGATTGCATGTGCTCTGGCCGAGGCGCCTTCCGAACTGACAGTGATCAATCCCGGCGAAAAAACCTGGGTCGGTGTCACGCTCGACTGGCTGGCTCGCTGCGGGGTGGAAATCAGCAACGACCAATTCGCCAAGTACCGCATCCGGGGTCGGCAGCAGTGGGGGGGGCTTGAGACCACTATCCCCAGGGATTGGTCCGCCGCCATGTACCCGATCGCCGCCGCGCTTATTACCGAAGGCAGCGAGGTCTTCCTGCCAGGGCTGGATTTCAACGACAGCCAGGGCGATCGGCTCGTGGTGAACGTCCTGCGCGACATGGGGGCCGACATCGAGATACGAGACGATGGCGTACTCGCCCGCAGCAGCAAACTCACCGGGCGAGTCATCGACTGCAACGACTTCATAGACCAGTTCATGATGCTTGCGGTGGTCGGCTGCTTCGCCAAAGGTGAAACGGTCCTTACCAACGCAGAGATATGCAGGCATAAGGAATGCAACCGCATTACCGAAATGCACAGGGCCCTGACGACGATGGGGGCCGATGTCCAGCAACGGCAGGACGGCCTGATCGTTCACCAAAGCCATCTGAAAGGGGCCGTCCTCGACAGCCGGGCCGACCATAGATTGGTCATGACCCTTGCCGTCGCCGCCCTGGGCGCCGCCGGAGATACCGTTATCAACGACATCGCCTGCATCAAGAAGACATTCCCCCACTTCGTCGAGCAGATGACACGCATCGGCGCCGCCATGTTCACGGACCGATAGCCGACACTACAAGCCTCGCAAGTTTCGAACGTACCCCTTGTGGCCGGCAGCAGGCGGATATCATAACCGCACCTGTCAGCGCCACCCGGTGTCTGCTTCCTCAGTCTTTCGGCAGATGCGCCTTGACGGTGTCAGCAACGGCTTCCGCACAGGCCTTCACCCCGCTTTCGCTCAGATGCAGTTGATCTTCGGCCAGGTACTTGTCGACATTCTTCCAAACCAACGCGTGCAGATCGTTGATGGGGATGTTGTTCTTCGCCATTACCTCTTTGGCGGCCTTGTTGTACTGGTCTATATCTTTGTTTCGCCAGGACCACTCATCCGTCTTGAAGGGACGGTCCGGATGCACCGGGGTGCTGGTTGCCCAGATCACGTGCGGGGTCAGTGTGGTAAGACGCTTGAGAATGAACTCGATATTCGCCCGGTATACGTCGATAGGAATCTGCACCGGGCTTCTGTTTGGATTGTGTCCTGCGTCGTGAATGCCGTTATTCCAGTGAACGACATCAGGCTGTCCCAGTTCGGTTATCCATCGGTCTAGTGAAGACAGGGTGTACAAACTGAACTGGCAGTTGTCGGACGGGCCGACCACATCTGCCATGCCTTTCAGCAACTGGGCCACCAGGGGCTGATAACTTATGCGGATCGAGTCGCCAAGCAATAAAACCCTGCGCGTGTTAGACATTGCTCCATTCTCCTAAAACCGAACGATACGTACTGACTCAGCGTGAATTGGACACTCGTCCTCGCTGAACCCGGAGAAACCGCCTTCAATCGTTGACTGCCCTAAAGTACTCTAAGTTCCGCCTGATGCTCGTTCTTCAAAGCCGCGACGACCTCGGCGACCGCCGCGTCGACCTCCTCGTGGCGGAGCGTTCGGCCGGCGTGACGATATGTCAGGCGCATAGTGACCGACTTGCGCCCCGGCCCGGCCTGTTTGCCTCTGTAGGTGTCAACGTAATCCAATTGCTCCATCAGATCGCCGCCGGCCATGCCGATGGTCTTCGCCAGGTGCTCCCACGTCACCGGCTCCGGCACTACCACGCTCAGGTCGCGACGAATCGGCGGGAAACGCGGCACGGGCTTATAGCTTCGAGCTGCTTGCCGCAGCGGAGCCAGCAGATCGAAGCGAACCATAGCCCCGGCCGGTGAATCGCCCAGGCCGTAGTAGTCGCAAACCTTCTCGTCTACCACGCCCATCACGCCTAGCTTCTCAACCGCGTCATCGCCGCCGAGAACGAGAAACAGTTCCGCCGCCGTGCCCTTGCGAAAACCTTGCACCTCATCTGCGCGGACCCGGACCCGCCAGGCCGGGTCGAAACGCCGCACCACGGCCTCCACGGCCCCGCGAACTTCCCGAAGCGACCCATCCGTCAACAAGCCCAGTTGCGTGTACTCCTGTGGGAGCAGATCACCGTCGCCGGCCGTCTTGGCCGGGGGAAAAACCGAAGCCAACTCGAACAGGTGAACGGCCTCGTTGCCTGCGTCCTGGTTTACCTTGCGGGCACGAAGCAGGCTGGGCATCAGCCCCTGACGCAACGTCCCGTTTGTCTTGCGAAGCCGAGGATCGACCGACAGGCTGTCCGCCCAGCCGAACAACTCTGCCTCGGCCTCATCGATGAAAGTGAACGTGATGGCCTCGTCGTAGCCCGCGGCGTTGAGCACCTCGCCGACCGTCCTGCGGGCCCACTCCAGTAGCGACGGCGGCGTCACTTCGTGCGTGACGGTCCCGCCGACCGGGATTTGATCGTAGCCGTGAATTCGTCCCAACTCCTCGATCAAGTCCACTTCTCGCGTCAGGTCGCCCCGATAAGGCGGTATCGTGCAGACGATGCTCTCGCCGTTGTCCTTCACTTGCAGCCCTAACGATTCGAGAATGGCCGCCTGCCTGTCGCGCGGTATCTCCACGCCAAGCAGAGCGTTCGTCCGCCGGGGGCGAAGCGATACGACGGCCTGCCGGTGGGCCTTATGCCATGCGTCCGCCACACCGCCGAGCAGCTCCCCGCCGGCGATCTGAAGGATCAGTTGGCAGGTGCGCAGACTCGCCCGCTCCAAGGCCACCGGGTCAACTGCACGCTCGAAGCGGTAGCTCGCCTCGCTCATCAGACCCAAGGCCCGGCTCGTTCTGCGAATGCTTAGCGGATCGAACTGCGCGCTTTCGATTAGCAGGTTCGTCGTCGAATCGGAAACCTCCGTGTCCAGTCCGCCCATTACACCTGCTATGGCCACGGGCCGGCTGGTATCGGCGATAACGCCCATCCAATCATGCAGCTCGTAACGCCCACCGTCGATGGCAGTGATCAATTCGCCGTCTTTCGCCCAGCGGACGATAATCCGCCTGCCCGCCAGCTTGTCCAGGTCGAACGCGTGCAAGGGCTGACTGTATTCCATAAGAACATAGTTCGTCACGTCCACGACGTTGTTGATGCTTCGCAGCCCGACGGCATTGAGCCGCTCGACCATCCACGCCGGCGACGGGCCGACCTTCACGCCGCGAATCACCCTGGCCGTGTAGCGCGGGCAAAACTCCGGCGCCAATACCTCAACGCTCGTGACGTCGCCGACCTGCCCGCTCATCGGTATGTCACCCAGGTTCGGCAGCCTCAGCGGCCGGCCGGTCATCGCCCCAACCTCACGCGCAACACCAATGTGCCCAAGGCAATCCGGGCGGTTGGAGGTGACTTCAACGTCAAGGACGATGTCCGAATCCGTCTCGGCTATGCCTTCGATATTCAAACCCACGGCCATCATCCGCTCGGCCAGCTCGGCCGCGGGTATAGTCACGTCCACGTAATCAGTCAACCAGTTCAACGAAATCTTCATTGTCTGCCGCGTCCAAATTTCAACTCTAACCACGATGCCGCCGATCCCGCCGCACGAACAAGGTCGGCCAAAAGTGCAATGGTACCGGCAAGGCGGCGTCTGTCAAAGATTTTAGAGTCTGTCGCACTTACGGCCCTTCCCAACAGACCTTCGCCCGGATAGACTCACCGCCACTGAAATGGAATACCGAACGTTGGGACATACCGATATCCGCGTCTCGGCGGTCTGCCAGGGCTGCTGGTCCATCGTCGGCGATTCTACGTGGGGCCCGCAGGACCAGCATGACTCCATAGCCGCCCTGCAAGCATGCCTCGACGCCGGCATAAACTTCTTCGACACGGCCGAGGCCTACGGAGACGGGTACTCCGAACAGCTGATCCGAAAGGCCCTCGGCGACGCCCGCGGGGAAATCGTGCTAGCCTCGAAGGTTTCGTCGGAGCGACTCGATGATCCATCTTCGATCAAGTCGGCCTGCGAGGCCAGCCTGAGACGATTGGGCACCGACACGATCGATCTGTACCAGATACACTGGCCCAGCCCGCGAGCCAACTACGGCGAAGTTATGGGGGCGATGGAGCAACTGCGCCGCGAAGGGAAGATCCGAGCCGTCGGCGTTTCAAATTTCGGGCCAGGCTACCTCGACGACGTCCTCGCTGCCGGCCGTGTCGAAAGCAACCAACTGTGCTATAGCCTGCTTTGGCGGGCCATCGAATTCAATTTGCATGCCCGCTGTGTAGAAGAGGGCATGTCCATACTCTGCTACAGCCCGCTGTGCCAGGGTTTGCTGACAGGCAAGTTTGCCACGGCCGACGACGTGCCGGCCGGAAGGGCAAGGTCCCGGCTGTTCAGCAAGAATCGGCCACAGTCTCGCCACGGGCAGGCCGGCTGTGAAACGGAACTCTTTGACGCTATCGCCAAAATCCGGCAAATAAGCGATGAATTGCATCAGCCTATGGGCAATGTTTCTCTGGCCTGGCTGCTGGCCCAAAAAGGCGTGGTTTCAGTCATCGCCGGAGCCCGCAACGCCAAACAGGCAGCCGAAAACGCCGCCGCCGCCGAGATAAGGCTAACCTCTGAGACCATCGCCAGGCTCTCTGAGGCCACCGAGGCCGTCAAGGCCTACGTCGGTGCCAACGCCGATATGTGGGAAGCGACTTCCCGAATGGAAAAACGGCCGTAGACCGCAGAACGCAGACATAAAAACCCATGACACTGCAACGATAGGTCTGTACCGCCTCGGCCATTGCCTTGCAAAACGGGTGGCGCAGCCACATTTACCGTCTGTAGCCGCGTCACCCGTATACATGCCATCTGGCCGCTGGGTTTATAGGCTATTTCTCGACTATGATCTTGCCCAAGCCGTTGAGCGCAACATGCACGACGCCGTTCTTCGCCTCCGCCGTCGTTGCCACGCCATTAACGCCGCCCTGAACTCGCAGCTTGCCGGGTTTTATCCCCAGCGAAAGCTCGATCGGGCAGAAATTCCGGCATGAGTATTGAACGCTGCTGCGCTTGTTGGCCAAGTCGAACTCAGCATTAACCTGGAATCGAGTGGGAGACCAGTGAGGCGACTGTTCGGCGTGGTGAAATAAGTTGCCCATCTCGAACGCCCGCATTCGCCGCATGGCCATGTACGTCCGGTCAGGTGACTTGCGAACGCAAAAAATCTCCGCGTCCGTCGTTATCG